>CAKZYH010000517.1 GCA_937884725.1 uncultured Paracoccaceae bacterium | reverse complement strand
CGCCACGGCCAGGCCTCTTTCGGCACGGCGAACTATGACGTTTTGTCAGATCGCGGCCACCGGCAGGCCCGGGCGCTCGGCGAGGCGCTGCGGCGCATTGGGGTGGCGCCGGCTGCGCTGGTTTGTGGTGGGCAGCGCAGACATCGTGAGACGCTGGAGGGCGTGGCGGCAGGGCTTGGTATCTCCGATGAGCGTGTCGAGGCGCCTGGCCTCAATGAGTTCGCGTTTGGTGACCTCCTTGCGGCGCACCTTCAGGACCACGCGTTGATTGCGGAGCTTAAGAAGGACGCTCGCGCCTACTTCCGGCAGATGAAAGAGACTGTGTTGGCCTGGCAGAACGATGAGATCGCCGGGCCGCCGGAGCGGTTTAGCGCGTTTCAAAGCCGGGTCTCAGATGCGTTCTCTGAGTTGTGTGCGCAGCGCGAGGGACCGGTGGTTGCTGTGAGTTCAGGTGGTCCGATTGCGCTCACGACGGCCACGGTGCTGGGGGCGCATCATCGCGAGATGATCAATCTGCAGATGCAGCTGAGAAACTGTGGGATCGCGCGGTTCATCGCGCGCGATGGTGCGGTGCAACTGGCGAGCTTTAATGAAGCGCCGCACATTCATGCTGAAAACCGCGCTGACATGCTGACGTATCACTGATGGTTGCCGCTGTTCTGGATACCGCAGCGGTGGATCGTTGGCTTGGATCCAACGTGCCGGGCTTTCGGGGGCCCTCGCGTGCGGAGAAATTTGCCGGGGGGCAGTCCAATCCAACGTTCCGGTTGAGCGCCCCGTCCGGCGAATATGTTTTGCGCCGCAAGCCGCCTGGGGAGCTGTTGAAGTCAGCGCATGCGGTGGACCGCGAGTTTCGGGTTCAGCGAGCGCTGGCAAACACAGATGTGCCCGTGTCGACCATGCACGCGCTGTGTGAGGATGACGGTGTGATCGGGTCCATGTTCTACGTCATGGACTTTGTCGCGGGACGTAACTTTGACGATCCGAGGCTGACGGACGTTAGCCTCGATGAGCGCACTGCGATTTATGATGACATGAACCGCGTGGTGGCTGCGATCCACTCGGTGGACATTGACGCGGTGGGCCTGTCCGATTTCGGGCGCGCCGGGAACTACTATCGGCGGCAGATCGACCGTTGGATCAAGCAGTATCGCGCCAGCGAAACTGAAACCATCGCGGAGATGGAAGAGCTGATTGCCTACGTGGATGGCGATGCGCCTTATGATGATGGGCGCGTCAGTCTCGTCCATGGCGACTTTCGTATGGATAATCTGCTGTTCGCCATCGACGCGCCGCGCTGCATTGCGGTGCTGGATTGGGAGCTTTCGACCATTGGTCATCCCTTCGCGGACCTTGCGGCGATTTTGATGCAATGGCGGATGCCGCCTGGGCGTCAGGGGCGGGGCCTTGAAGGTGTCGACCGGGCAAGTCTTGGCTTGCCATCTGATGATGCCTTCGTGGACGCTTATTGCGCGCGCACTGGGCTCAGCGGGATCGACAAGCTCAACTTTTATGTCGCGTTCACCTTCTTCCGGATGGCTGCGATCATTCAGGGCGTGAAGAAACGGGGCCTCGACGGCAACGCGTCCAACCCGGAGCGTGCGGCGGAGATTGGGGCGCTTGTTCCGGTTTATGCGCGCAAAGGGATTGAGGCGGCGCGTCATGGGTGAGCGCTTTCGCGATCAAGTCGTGATGATCACCGGGGCCGCGGGCGGATTTGGCAGCGCAGCGGCCCGGCAGTTTGCCGCGGAGGGGGCGAAGCTGTTGCTCTCCGACCGTTCGGCCGAGGCTTTGGACGGTTTGGTGCGTGAGTTCGGCGGCGGGGACCGCGTCTTTGCCACAGCCCTTGATGTGACTGACGAGGATTGTGTCGCCAACCACGTCGCTGAAGGTGCAAAGACGTTGGGCGGACTTGATGTGGCAATCAACAATGCCGGCATCGGGCACGATCTGGCGCCGCTCCAAAAGCTGACCGGCGATACGTTCGACCGGATGATGGCGGTGAATGCCAAAGGGGTTTTTCTGTGCATGAAGGCGCAGATCCCTGTGATGCTTGAGGCGGGTTCTGGGGCGATCCTAAACGTCGCGTCTGCGGCAGGTCTGGTCGGCGCGGGTCATCTTTCAGCGTATGCGGCGTCGAAGCATGCGGTGGTGGGGCTTACGAAGGCGGCCGCAGATGAGGTGGCGCGCAAGGGGATCCGCGTGAATGCGCTTTGCCCCTCGTTCGCCGTCACACCGCTTTTTGACGAGATCGCTGATGCTTTGGCGGGCCGCCGCGGGGAAAGTCGAGAGACCGCTTACTCGCGGATCACAGGGCGCGTTCCTATGGGCCGCGTGGCGTCACCCGAGGAGGTTGTTCAGGCGATGCTTTGGATTACGCATCCCGACAATAGCTTCATGACGGGTCAAGCGGTTGCGGTCGACGGCGGGCTGACAGCAGTATGACCGCGTTGGATCCAATGTTAATTGAGGCGCCGTATGAGCTGCAGCGGACCATCGGCTTTCGCATGTGTGAGTGGTCTGAGGGGCATGCAGTATTCGAGCTGCCGATCACCACAAGCATAGGTAACCGCTATGGGATTCCCCATGGCGGCGTGTATGCGATGCTACTCGACACCGTGATGGGGTATGCCGGCTGCTTCACTGGCGACCCGGAGCGGCGGCAATATGCGCTGACGCTATCGATGACGACCAATTTCTTGTCCCGGCCGAAGGGCAAGTTGTTGATCGGCACTGGGACGAAAGTCGGCGGTGGGGCTCGGACGTTCTTCTCCGATGGTCAGATCGTTGATGAGACGGGCGAGCGCATCGCCCACGGTAGCGGCGTGTTTCGCTATCGCGCCATCGCTGGCTAGCGTGGTGCGCCGTTCATGGCCGCGGCGGTGTCCGCAGGTCATGTGGCACTCTAACGTCTTCACGGCGTGATCGGCGCTCCCTCCCGGTGCAAGCTGCTTTGCAATGCTACGAGCCGGATGCGTCGTCACCGCGGGCGATGATGTCTTCAAAACGGTTTTGGGAGCGGCGGGGGACGCCCTCGGGGAGGACAACTTCGGAAAGCGGGGCATCGCCAACGGTGATGAGCATCACCATGCCCATCGAGTAGTGCGGCGAGCATTTCACACCATAGTGGCCAGGGATCGTGAGGGTGACTTCGATCTCCTCGTCGATGCTGCCTTTAAATTGCTCTGCACCTTCGGGGAAGAAATCGTTGATCAGATAGGCGTTGTGGCTGGGGTCGGTGGCGAGAAATTTCACCGTGTCGCCTGGCTGAATACGCAGGAAGTCGGGTTCGTAGACCATCCGGCCAGCTTCGCCCCGGTTCAGCATTTTGACGAAATGCGTTTCGCCGGCTGCCACCGGGGAGGCGAAAAGGCAAAGGAGAATGAGGGCGCGGATCAGCATGGCGAGGGTCCCTTTGGTTAGTGAAAGCGGATTATGCGGGTGCCGTCGGATGGGTCGGTCAGGAAGCTGGCTGAGACGGCGAACGTTTCTGAAAGGCGCTCGGTGGTCACCACCTCATCTGGCGGGCCAATATCGACGAGCTTGCCTTGATCAAGGACGGCGACGCGGTCGCAACCTAGCGCCTGGTTGAGGTCATGGAGGGCGACCACGGTGGTGCGACGGAGGCGCTGAATGAGGGCGAGGATCGCGATCTGGTTGTGGATGTCCAAGTGATTGGTGGGCTCATCGAGGAGCAGGATTTGGGGCTGCTGGGCGAGGGCGCGGGCAATGTGCACCCGCTGTCGTTCACCGCCCGAAAGAGTGCGCCAGGATTGGCCAGATTTGTGGGCCATCTTTACGGCATCCAAGGCGTCGTCGACGATTTCGTCGTCCCGCTCGCTCCAGGGCTCCAGCGGGGAAAGCCAGGGAGTGCGACCAAGCTTAACGGCGTCGCGAACAGTGATGGCGTCGCTTGTGTCGGCGTGCTGTTCCACGACGGCCATGGTCTGGGCGATGGTGCGGCGCTTCATGCGCGCCATGGGAGTGCCGTTGAGGAGGACTTGGCCGGCGGCTGGGTCGCGCAGGCCGGCCAGCATGCGGATCAGCGTTGATTTGCCTGAGCCGTTGGGACCGACCAAGCCCAGGATCTCACCTTCGTTCACGTGGAGCGATACGCCGTCAATGATCGGTTTTCCCTTGGCGAGCCAGGTGACGTTTTCGGCCGACAACGTCATAGCCTCTGGCCTCGTACCAGGATGAAGGCGAATGCCGGGGCACCGACGAGGGCGGTGACCACCCCGATGGGCAGCACTTGGCCAGGGATGATGATGCGTGCGCCGATGTCGGCGAAGACCAGGAAAACGGCGCCTATGACGGCGGAGGCTGGGATGAGGCGGCTGTGCTGGGAGCCGACCAGAAAGCGTGCTGCATGGGGGATGACGAGGCCGACAAATCCCACTGCACCTATGATGGACACCATCGCAGCGGTGCCGAGCGCGGTGGTGAGGATGAGGACGGCCTGGACGCGGCGGACGGGCACGCCCACGGAAGCGGCGGCGTCGACGCCGAAGGTGAACGCGTCGAGCGCGCGGGCGTGCCAGATGATGATGAGGAGCGCGACAAGCGCGATGGGGACTGCGAGGTAAACGTCCGGCCAGCGCACGCCCGACAGGTTGCCCAGGAGCCAGAACATGATGCCGCGCGCTTGGTCGGAGTTCGCGGACTGGGCGATGATGAATGAGGTGAGGGCGTTGAAAAGCTGGGAGCTTGCGATGCCGGCGAGAATGATTTGCACCGAGCCTTGGCGATCTGTGGTGCCACCTGCCAGGTAGGAGAGGCCAGCCACCATTGCGAACGCGGCCAACGCGCCGGCAAACGCACCCATGGACATGGAGATGACGCCACCGCCAAGGCCGGCCACCGTGATCATCACAGCACCGGTGGAGGCGCCGGCGGATATGCCTAAAAGGTAAGGTTCGGCGAGCGCGTTTCGCAAAAGCGCCTGAAGGACCACGCCTGAGATGGCCAGAACAGCACCGCAACAGGCGGCCACGATGGCACGGGTGAGACGGTAGGCCCAGATGATCCCCTCATCGATGGGGGAAAGTGGGTAGCCGGCGTCAAACACGCGATTAGCAATCGCCTGGAAGACGGTGGGAACGGGGATCCGCGTTTCGCCGATGACGGTGCCGCAGCCGATGGCGAACAGAATTAAACTGAGGCCCAAAAGTATGGGCCTCAGAATGGGACGGCGGCGCGTCGTGGCGAGAGCGAATGCCCCGTTAGTTTTGAGCATCAAACTCTTCGAGCGCGGCAGTCAGCGCCTCAAGACCGCTGACCACACGGGTGGTCGCACCAAACCCCATCGTGTCGAGCACGATGATGCGATCTTTCTTCACCGCGTCCATCTGGCTGGTGACGGGATCGGACTTCAGGAAGTCGATTTTCTTCTCGTAGTCGTCGGCCTCAAAGCGCCGGCGGGTCATGCGTCCGATGATGATGAAGGTGGGATCGGCCTTGGCGATGGTTTCCCAACCGACGGCGGGCCACTCTTCAGCGGTGTCGACGACGTTGTCGATGCCCACCTGTTCCATCATGTAGTTCGGCACACCCATGGAGCCGGCGACCCAAGGGTCAATGTCGAGATCAGCGGAAGAGATCCAGAGGACCGCGCTGGCGCCATCGATATCCAGCGACTTGGCTTTATCGATGGCAGCGGCCTCGCGGGCACGCATATCGGCAACTTTTGCTGCGCCTGCTTCCTGGATATCGAAGATCTCCGCGAGTTCCGTAATGCCTTGGTAGATCACCTCAGTGGTGAACGCTGTTTCACGGGTCCCGTCGACGCCCTGGGTGTTGTCCTTACCCACGCAGTCGGAGGGGAGCACGTAGGTGGGTACGCCAAGCTCGGAGAATTGCTCCCGTGTCGCAATGATGCCTTCAGGGCCGATGTGCCACTCGTATTCAACGGTGACGATCTCGGGCTCTTTGTTGACGATGGCCTCGAAAGAGGGGTCGTTGTCGGCTAGGCGCTCCGTGGCGTCATTGACGTCCTTGTACTCGGGCAGGACGTCGTTGAACCACACGCCGGTGCCGACCACTTCGTCGCCGAGGCCGAGGCCGTAGAGCATCTCGGTACCGGCCTGACCGATGGTGACAGCGCGTTCAGGCGCGCCGCTAAAGGTGACCTCCACGCCGCAGTTGGTGAGCGTCAGCGGGTACTGAGTTTCGGCTGCGATTGCGGGCGACACGAGCCAAGTGGTGGCAAGAACGCCCATCAGAACGGTGGGTCTGAGCATGATTTCCTCAATGATGAATGCGGGCGCTTGCCCGCGTGCCTCTCGGGCAAGTGTTCTTTTGCGCTAATTCAGAATTATTCTGAATAAAGAACAGCTAGTCCTGGCATGAATAATATTTGCTGCAATAGTCCATGTAAATATCAACGAAATATTTGATAATTATATAAAGTGTAAAGTAAATCTAAGTTATCGTACCGATTGGATTTTTCAATGTTGTCAATAGCGTATAACGTGCGCGATTGGGTGGGCGGCTAATGCGGAAAAGCAAGAGATAACATCCGCTCTCAATGTATCGCTTGGAAGGCTATGGGGAACAAAAAAGGCCACGATACATTTGTATCGTGGCCTACGTCGTTTGATGGAGGAAGTGCTTATCCGCCGAAATCGTCAAGCATGATGTCTTCGCGGTCGACACCAAGTTCTAAAAGCATATTGATGACTGACTGGTTCATGATGGGCGGGCCACACATGTAGTATTCGCAGTCCTCGGGTGCTGGATGATTTTTCAGGTACTCGTCGAAAAGCACGTTATGGATGAAGCCGGTGTAACCTTGCCACTCATCTTCAGGCAGCGCATCGGACAGGGCGACGTGCCACTCGAAGTTGGGGTTTTCCGCCGCCAGCTGATCAAAGTCCTCGACAAAAAACATCTCGCGCTTGGAACGGGCACCATACCAGAAGGAGATTTTCCGGTCGGATTTCAGCCGCTTCAGCTGGTCGAAGATGTGGCTGCGCATGGGGGCCATACCGGCGCCACCGCCGATGTACACCATCTCTTTCTCGGTCTCGCGGGCAAAGAATTCCCCAAACGGACCGGAGATCATGACCTTGTCACCCGGCTTCAAGTTGAAGATGAACGACGACATTTTGCCCGGCGGAATGCCCTCAGTGCGCGGCGGCGGAGTGGCCACGCGCACGTTCAACATGATCATCCCCTTCTCTTCGGGGTAGTTCGCCATGGAGTACGCGCGCTCGATTGGCTCGGACACAACGGATTCGTAGCGCCAAAGATCAAACTTGTCCCAGTCTTCGCGGTACTCGTTCTCCACGTCGAAGTCTTTGTAATTGACCTTGTGGCTCGGTGCAGAAATCTGGATGTAGCCGCCAGCGCGGAAGTCGACGTTTTCGCCTTCCGGCAGCTCGAGCACTAGAGCTTTGATGAAGGTCGCCACGTTCTCGTTGGAGCGCACGGTGCACTCCCATTTTTTGACACCGAAGACCTCTTCGGGGACTTCGACTTCCATGTCCTGCTTGACCGCCACCTGGCACGAAAGCCGGTCGCCGCAGGACGCTTCACGCTTGGTGATATGGCTTTCTTCGGTGGGCAAAATGGATCCGCCACCGGAGTGAATGCGCACGCGGCATTGGGCGCAGGTTCCACCACCGCCGCATGCGGACGGCACAAACAACTTCTCCGCGGCAAGCGTCTGCAACAGCTTCCCGCCCGCGGGGACGGAGATGGTTTTCTCTCCGTTGATGGTGATGTTGACGTTGCCGGAGGCGACCAGCTGGGACCGGGCGAGCATGATGATGGTGACGAGCGCGATCACGATGAGCGTGAATAGTGCGACGCCTAGTCCGAACGTTTCCAAAGCCGCCTCCCGTTAGAGTTTCACGCCGCTGAACGACATGAATGCCATCGCCATCAACCCGGCTGTGATGAAGGTTATCCCGAGTCCCTGCAACCCATCCGGAATGTCCGAGTACTTCAATTTTTCTCGGACACCGGCCATGGCGGTGATCGCAAGCGCCCAACCAAAGCCGGACGCCAGTCCGTAGACGACTGATTCTGGGAAATTGTAATCACGCTCCACCATAAAGAGTGAGCCTCCCAGAATAGCGCAGTTCACCGTAATCAATGGCAAGAATACGCCGAGCGCGTTGTAGAGCGGAGGGAAATACTTATCGAGCAGCATTTCCAGGATTTGCACCATCGCCGCGATAACACCGATATAGGAAATGAGACCAAGGAACGTAAGGTCCACATTCGGGAAACCGGCCCATGCAAGGGCGCCTGGCGCCAGGACGTAGGTGAGGATCAGGTTGTTGGCTGGGACAGTGATGGCCTGCACCAGCGTCACCGAAATTCCGAGGCCTATGGCGGTGGAGATCTTCTTGGAGACGGCAAGGAAGGTGCACATCCCCAAGAAGAAGGCGAGGGCCATGTTCTCGACGAAGATGGCCCGGACTGCGAGGGAAATGAGCCCTTCCATATTAGTGGGCCTCGACCGTCTGGATCCGGTACTCGCGCTCTTCCACCTGCTTCGGCTTCCAGGTGCGGAAGACCCAGATGATGATGCCGATCACGAAGAAGGCTGACGGCGGCAGGAGCAGAAGACCGTTTGGCACGTACCAACCACCGTTGTTCACGGTCTCGAACACGGTGACGCCAAAGATGCTGCCGGCGCCGAACAGTTCGCGGAAGAAGGCGACCAGCATCAGGATGAGGCCGTAACCAAGACCGTTGCCCACACCGTCGATGAAGGAGGCCACCGGCGGGTTTTTCATGGCGAACGCTTCAGCGCGGCCCATCACAATGCAGTTGGTGATGATGAGACCCACAAACACCGATAGCGTTTTGGAGATCTCGTAGGCGTAGGCCTTCAGCACCTGATCCACCACGATCACAAGCGAGGCGATGATCACCATCTGTACGATGATGCGGATCGACCCCGGGATTTGCGATCGCAGCACCGAGATAAACATGGACGAGAACCCGGTGACCGCGACCACGGCCATGGACATCACGAACGCCACTTGCATCGAGGACGTCACGGCGAGAGCCGAGCAGATCCCTAGGATCTGCAAGGTGATTGGGTTGTTGTCGACCAGCGGGTCGACGAGCATCTCGCGATAAGTCTGGGCCATTAGACCACTCCCGCTTTGACGCGGTTCAGGAAGCGCTCAAAGCCCTGCTCTCCCATCCAAAACCGCACAAGGTTGTCCACGCCCACGGAGGTGAGTGTGGCCCCGGACAGCGCATCCACGTGGTAGTCCTCGCCAGCGGGCGGCGCTGTCTTGGCAACCGTAATCTCCAGGTCGCCGTTCTCGTCCCGCAGCAGTTTGCCGGGCCATTGATTAAGCCAACCAGGGTTATCCACTTCGGCGCCGAGACCGGGGGTCTCGGCATGGTCGTAAAACTTCAGCGCGGAGATCGTGTTGCCGTCGTCTTCAATCGCCATGAAGCCATAGAGCGTGGACCACAGACCGTAGCCGTATACCGGCAGAATGACCTTATTCAGATCGCCGTTCTCGTCCCGCAGCAAGTACGTCGTGACGTATCTGGCTTGGCGGCGAATGCCGGCTGGGTCGTCCTCCAACGTGATGGAGAGGTTTGGGTCGGACGCGGCTGCCCGATCATCGAATGTGTAGGGATCAAACCTGTCGGT
>CAKZYH010000516.1 GCA_937884725.1 uncultured Paracoccaceae bacterium | reverse complement strand
CCGGCGATCTGAACGTTGTCGCGCGCCTGCGCTGTTGTCGCGGCGAACGCGCCTGTGGTGGCGAGCGCAATGGCGCTCACAAGCGTGGTGGTCTTCACAGACTAGCTCCTCTGAGCAAACTTTAAGATTTCTCGGCTCCGAGCGAGAGCATCTGAGGCCCACTGTCTCGGATTGAGGATGCTTTAGGCGGGGTATATGACAGTGGTGTGTCAGGTAGTTTAAACGGTTAACAAAACCTTGAGTGTACTACCGGCTGCGCCCGTTAAACGTCGGTTTGCGTGGAGTTTAACGGAATTTGCACTGTGAACGTGCTGCCTTTTTTGACCTCGCTGCGCACTGCAAGGCGGCCACCGTGACGCGATACGATGTGCTTAGCGATGGCGAGGCCGAGACCTGTCCCGCGCTTCTCTCGTGAGCGCAATTTGTCGATCCGGTAAAACCGCTCCGTGATCCTTGGGACGTGCTCTGGCGGGACGCCTTCGCCGAAGTCCTGCACCGCGACGCAAGCGTGAGCGCCGGTCCCGCCAACGCTTGACACAAATGCCCTGACGACGACCCGGCCGCCATCACCGCCATAGTTGACGGCGTTCTCGATGATGTTCTCCACCACCTGCACCAGCTCGTCGAAGTCGCCGATTACGGGCAACGTTTTCACGTCCTGATGGACTTCGAGTACAACACCGCTTTCGTCCGCCAGCGGTTGTGTCAGCTCGACTGCGTACTTGGCCACTGAGCCAAGGTCGATCTGGTCGGTGGGCTTGATGTGGGCGCGCATTTCAACGCGGGAGAGCGATAGCAGTGCTTCCGTGAGCCGGCGCATGCGGTCAGCGTGTTCGCGCATGATGCCGAGAAACTTATCGCGCGAGGCTTCGTCATCGCGCGCCGCGCCCTGCAGCGTTTCGATGAAGGCGGTGAGCACCGAGAGCGGGGTGCGCAGCTCATGGCTCGCGTTGGCGATGAAGTCTTTGCGCATCTTGTCGGTGCGCTTTTGCTCCGTCAGATCGCGGATGATGATGGTGATCAGCTTTTCGCTGGTGCCCGGCAGCGGCAGGGGCGCCACGAAGCCTTCGTACCAGCGCAGCACTAGCCCGCGTTGGGACCAGCGCGCGCGTGTCCCGCGTCCCGTCCGTGCCACCTCTTCGACGGCTTCGATCAGCTCAGGCTTACGGGTGATGAACAGGAGCGGTGCGCCGATCTCCAGCCGGCCAAAGTGTTCCCGTGCCGCTGCGTTGGCATACGCGACGGTTTGGTCCGGCCCGACGACGATGGCAGGGTCCGGCAAAACATCCAGGACCACCTGGGCGTCCGCAGGCACATCGATCGGGTCGGTGAGCGCCGGCGCTGTGCTGTCGGTGAGATCAGCGATCGACACGGTTTGATCCTTCCTCCTCGCGCGGTCCTTTCGCGATGACCGGTTGTATCGGCTTTAAAACTTGACCTTTGTACAGCAAAGATACTGACGGTTTATGATGACAAAGTGACTTGTTTTGAACGTCGCAGCACCGGTGACACAGGTTGCACTCCCAAAGGCTTGCGTTAGCTGTGTGGAGCACACGTTAACACTTGAGATGAAAACCTCGTCATGTTGATCAAAACCACGCCGCGTTGGGCGATCCCGGAACGTGACGCGACGCCTGAGGCGATCTTCCGCCAGCGCAGGGCGTTGCTGAAGTCGGCCGGTGCGGCGGCGGCAGTGGCAATGGTGCCGGGCGCCGCCCATGCCAACATCTTCGATCGACTGCTGGGCAAGGACACCCCAACGCCGGACAACGAAGTTGATCCGAGCGCTGATCTTTATCCGGCGCCCCGCAATGAGGCCTACCAGGTCTTGCGCCCGATGACCGACGAGAACCTCGCGACGACGTACAACAACTTTTACGAGTTCGGCTCGCACAAACGCATCTTTGACGCTGCGCAGGCGCTCGATATCCGTCCGTGGACGGTAGAGATCGCGGGTCTGGTGGGTAAGCCGCAGGTGATAGACATCGACGACCTTTTGCGCTCCGTGCAGCTGGAGGAGCGGGTCTATCGGCTGCGCTGCGTGGAGGCGTGGTCGATGGTGGTGCCGTGGACGGGCTTTCCACTCAGCGAAATCGTGCGCCGTGCCGAACCGCAGTCGGGTGCGCGCTTCCTGAAGATGGAGACGTTTTACAATCCCGAGGTCGCGCCGGGGCAGCGGGCAAGCTGGCAGCCCTGGCCCTACGTGGAAGCTCTGACGCTGGAAGAAGCGACCAATCCGCTGGCTTTCCTCGCAACTGGCGCCTACGGCAAGCCGCTTGAGGAGCAGATGGGGGCGCCGCTGCGCCTCGCCGTGCCGTGGAAGTACGGCTTTAAGTCCGGCAAGAGTCTCGTCCGGTTCACCTTCACCGACACCATGCCGACCACGTTCTGGATGGAGGTTGGCCCGGAAGAGTATGGCTTCTGGGCGAACGTGAACCCCGAGGTGCCGCACCGCCGGTGGAGCCAGGCGACGGAGCGGCCGCTCGGCAACGACGACAGCGATCGCATTCCAACGCTCCTCTACAATGGCTACGCTGACGAAGTGGCGGGGCTCTACGCGGCGATGGACGGCCAGCGCATCTTCTATTGACGAGCGCCATCGGGCCGTAGCGGCCCGCCGAGCAGCGCTGTATCGTGCCGCAATGATTCGCGGTCGATTTAGCATTCGGTGGGCGTCATGAGCCTTTGGCTGGTGGGCGGAACGGCGGCTGTGGTGGCGGCGGCCGGCGTGGCGGCGTGGGCGCGGGAGCGTGAGCCGGCCCGCTCTAGCGGCAGTCCCCTCAGTGAACTTGCGATCAACGACGGCGCCATCGCCGCCGTGCGCTTTTCGGTGGCTGATGCAGAGCCGGAGCGGGTTGGGCGCATTCCCGACGCCCTGGCCGCGGCCGTTGCCGGCGACGACAACACCAGTGCTTTAGCGGGCGCGATCGCTGCGTTGCGCCGGGACGGGGCGCCGTTTCGCCTTGCGCTGAACGGCGGCGCGGACGGGAGCCTTGATGGGCGACTTCGTGGCGGTGTGCCAGTGGTCCTTGTGCACCCGGCACGGCCAGATGCCGCGCTGAGCAGTCTGGACCAGCGGCTGCGTGAGTTGGTGGAGCATATTCCGCACCCGGTTTGGCTTGCCGCGCCTGAGGGGGACTGCCTTTGGGCCAACCGGGCATACGATGCCGCCGTCGATCATCGCCAATGGGGTGACGGCGATCCGCTGCTGGATGCGAACGCTGCGCAAAAGCTTGCCCAAAGCTCTGGCGCAGCCGTCAGCGAACGGGTGCAGACCGTTGTGGGTGAAACGCGGCGGCAGCTGGACGTCACCGAGCACAGGGGCGCTGGGACGGCACGGTTTGCGCTCGATGTGACCGATGCGGTGGAGCAGGAAGCAAGCTTCACGCGGCAACTCCAAAGCCACTCCGACACGCTCGACAAGCTTACCACCGCGGTCGCCATCTACAGTCAGGACCGGCGGCTGATTTTCTATAACGCTGCCTTCCGGGCGCTGTGGGAACAGCCCGCAGCCTTCCTCGACGAGGAGCCCGCTGAAGACCGCGTTCTTGATCGCCTGCGCGCTGAGGGGCGGCTTCCCGAGACGTCAGACCACGATGTGTGGAAGGCCGAGGCGGTGCGCATTACCGATGGCCGCGAGCCGTCCGAGCGCTGGTGGCACCTTCCGGACGGGCAAACGCTGCGGGTCATTGCCAACCCCGGATCCGATGGCGGCGTGACGTACATCTATGAGAACGTCACCGAGCAGCTGGCGTTGGAGCGGCGGTTCAATGCGCTGTCGCGGGTGCAGGCGGAGACCATCGATGGGCTTGGCGAGGGGATCGCAACCTTTGGTCCCAACGGGCTGTTGCGTTTGTCCAACCCGGCGTTTTGGGCGCTGACGGACTTGTCGCAGGCTGAAGTCGGCGCGCACGTTCGCATTCTGGCGCTGACCGCGGCGCCCGAAACCCAAGGCATGTGGCGCGATCTGGCGGAGATGGTCACCGACCTGTCGGACCGGCGCATCAGCAAGACTGGGCGGATCGAGCGCGACGATGGGACTGTCGTCGACTTCGTCTTCTCGCCGCTGCCTGATGGGGCGACCCTTGCCGCATTGGTCGACGTGACCGACACGGTGAACGTTGCCCGAGCGCTGGAGGAGCGCAACGTTGCTCTGGAGGAGGCCGATCGGCTGAAGAACGCCTTTGTCGGCCACGTCAGCTACGAGCTGCGCTCGCCGCTCAACTCCATCATCGGGTTCACGCAGATGCTCTCGATGGCGCAGACCGGGGCGCTGAACGACAAGCAGCGGGAGTATGCGAGCTACATCTCGTCATCGTCCGAAGCGTTGCTCACGATCATCGACGGCATCTTGGATCTTGCGACCATCGACGCTGGTATCATGGAGCTGCGCCATGAGCCGGTGGACGTGGCCGCCGCGGTCCAGGAGGTGCTAGCGGGGCTGAAGGACAGGATCGCTGAAGCCAAGCTTGACGTGACCATCGACGTGGCGCCTAACGCGGCGGTGTTTGAGGGCGATGTGAAGCGCGTGCGCCAGGTGCTGTTCAACCTTGTCTCCAACGCAGTGTCGCACTCGCCGGAGGGCGGTGAAATCTTGATCTCCACTGCACTTGATGGCGATGCGGTTCTGGTGTCGGTGCGCGATCACGGGCCGGGGATTTCTGGCGACCGCGCGCAAAGTGTTTTTCAGCGCTTCACGACAGCAGGCACTGGCGGGCGCCGCGGCGGCGTTGGGTTGGGGCTGACGTTGGTGAAGAACTTTGTCGAGCTTCACGGCGGGACTGTGGCTGTGGGCCGGCCGGATGGGGCCGGCGCTGAACTTTTGGTCCGCTTTCCCAAGGTGGCGAGGGGCACAGAGAGCGCGGCGGCGTGAGTGAGGCTTTGCGTTTTGCTGGGCTCGACGAAGCCGGGATGGGTGCGCTTGGCGCGGCGATCGCGGGGTTGCTGACGCAGGGCGACCGCGTGGCGCTGATCGGCGATTTGGGCGCGGGCAAGACCACGCTGGCTCGCGCTATCCTTCGGACACTTGCTGGGAATGCGGCGCTTGAAGTGGCGAGCCCCACCTTCACGATCATCCAGGACTACCCTGTCGATCCGCCGGTACGCCACGTGGACCTTTATCGGCTTGCCGACGCTGCGGAGCTTGACGAACTTGGGCTTGGCGATGGAGAGGCTATCGAGCTCATCGAATGGCCCATCGAAGCGCTGCCGATCACCGTCAGTATTGCGATTGAAGGCGCCGAGACGCGTGGGGTGACGGTGACGGGAATGCCGGAGCGTTTGGCGCGCGATGTGGAGATCGCGCGGTTTCTGCCGAGCGCCGGCTGGGGCAGTGCAGCGCGCGAACCGCTGGCCGCCGACGCATCGAGCCGGGATTATCAGCGCCTCAGCGATCAGTGGGGCCGGCGTGCCGTGCTGATGGACGCGCCGGCGTTGACCCCGCCCAGCGACAGCTACGCGGCGCGCGCGGGGATCGCGGACGGCAATCCGCATGCGTTTTTGGCCGTTGGTGGGCTCCTCGCAAGGCGCGGATTTACGATCCCAGAGCCGCTGGCGGCGGATCCCGCTGCGGGGCTGCTTTTGTTGTCCGATCTGGGCGATGAGAAGGTGGCGATCGGCGATGAGCCGCAGTCTGAGCGCTACCTTGCCGCCGCGGAGGCTCTGGCGGTGTTTCACAACGAGCCGGTCACTGTGCCGCTTTCGCCCGGCCCGTTCGGCAAGGGGCACGCGCCGCCCACCTTCGATGCCGACTTGGCGCTGACGGAAGTGGCGCTGTTTGCTGAGTGGGCGCTGGGGCAGCCCGCGGATGACGAATTTCTGGCGCTTTGGCGCATCGCGATCGATGGGCTATGGCGCGGCGATGATCATTTGGCGCTGCGCGACGTGCACTCGCCCAACCTGATGTGGTGCGAGGACAAAGAAGGCGTCGCGCGGATCGGTTTCATCGACTATCAGGACGCTATGATCGCTCCTAGCGCCTACGATGTGGTCTCGCTCGCTGACGATGCGCGGCTGCCCATGCCTGCAGACCTCTCCAGTGCCGTGATCGAGCGCTATCTGGAATGCCGGGTTGGCCTTGATTACGGCGCGTGGCGCGAGACGGCACCGGTGGTGGCGGCCCAGCGGGCGACCCGGATTATCGGGGTCTTTCATCGCTTGGCGCAGCGCGATGGCAAGCCGGGTTACATGGCTAATGTTCCGCGGATTGCGACTGGGCTTGCGCGCGACCTGAAGGCATCGCCCGCGCTGTCGGGTTTGCGAGCATGGTTTGCTGCCCACGCAGCCAACCTGGTGCCGGTCCGATGAGCACGCCACCGCCTGCCATGATTTTTGCGGCTGGGATCGGAAAGCGGATGCGCCCGCTGACCGCGATGACGCCCAAGCCGCTGATCGAGGTGGCGGGTAAGGCGCTGATCGATCACATCCTCGATCGCCTGGAGGGCGGCGGCGTGGACCGGTTTGTGGTTAACGTTCACTACCTGGCCGATCTGGTTGAGGTGCACGTTCGGCGGCGCCTCGGCGAAAGCGTACGCATTTCCGACGAACGCGGGCAGCTTCTCGACACCGGGGGCGGGCTTATGAAGGCGTTGCCGGCGCTCGGCGATGGCCCCTTCATACTCGCCAACGCCGATACGTTTTGGATCGATGGGGCAAGCAACAATATTGCACGCCTGATCGCCGGCTTTGATCCCGACCGGATGGACGCCTTGCTGCTGTGTGCGCCGACAGTAGGGGCGGTCGGTTATCGCGGTCCTGGCGACTTTGCGTTGGCGCCTGATGGCAAGATCGCCTGGCGTAACCCGCGGAAGAACTCGCCTTTTGTCTATGCGGGCTGCGGGATTTTCTCGCGCGCTGCCATTGAAGGTGCGCCCGACGGTCCGTTTAGCATGAGCTGGGCATTTAAGCGGATGATCGAACGCGACCGTCTGTTTGGGCAGCGCCTCGATGGGCTTTGGCTGCACGTTGGTACGCCGAACGCCGTTCGGGCGGCGGACGCGGCGTATTTCTCAAGCGTCGGCTGAGGCGTGGCGCTTTATTCAGTCGATCCAACCGATCCCTTCCTGACCACACTCGCCGAGCATCTGGTCGCCGGAACCTTTTGGCCGGCTGGCCCGCCGAGTGACGACCCGTTCGCCTTGGCGCGGGTGACAGTGTACCTGCCGACGCGCCGTGCCGCGCGCTCGTTGGCCGACGCCATCCTTGAGGTCGCTCCACGGGGTGCCACCGTGCTGCCGCGGGTCGAGGCGCTCGGCGAGGTGGACGGCGACGACGATGCGCCCTCGATGGGGGCGAGGCTTGCGCTGGCGACGCTGGTGAAAGCGTGGGCGGCGCGCAGCGCTGCCGCGCAGGAAGATGAGGACGAGACCATCGTGCTGGCCCCAGGGGTGGGCGCGGATGCTGTGCGGTTGGCTGGCGAGCTGTTGGCGCTTTTGGAGCAGGTGGCAGCGCAGGAACTCTCGTGGGATGCGCTGCCTGGCCTGGTGGAGGAGGCGGAGCTTGCCGAGCACTGGCAACTCATCCTTGGCTTTCTGACAATCGCCACTGAGGGTTGGCCCGCCATCGCGCAGGAGCACGGCTTTACGCTCACTGCGGACCGGCGTCGCGAGCGCGTTGCGAGCGCCATCGAAGAGCTTGCCAGATACACCGACGGGCCGGTGATTGCGGCGGGCTCCACGGGGTCGCTGCCGGCGACGAGGCGTCTGATCGCGGCCATTCATCAGCACCCAATGGGGCACGTGGTGCTCCCCGGGTTTGATCGCGCGGCAAACGCTGCCGATTGGGATGCGCTTGCTGCGGCGGAGGATGCCCCCGCCCATGCACAATTCGGCCTGTCGCAGCTTCTGGCTGCGCTTGAGGCGCGACCGGAAGGTGTTCAACGGCTGGGGCCACGGTCCGCCGGTGTTGTTCAGCGGGACCTCTTTGGCGGGCCGTCCTCGCCGGAGCATGCTGGGCGGACTGAGCTGTGGCGCATGGTGCTGCGACCTGCGCAGCAGACCGATATGTGGCCGGCCGACCGCGCAGCGTTCGCCGACTTGGGTGCAGCTTGCGAGGGGCTGACGCTGGTCAGCGCCGAGGACGACCGCACCGAAGCGGCGGCCATCGCGCTAGCGCTGCGCCATGCGGTGGATGATGGGGCGACGGCTGCGCTTGTGACACCTGACCGCAACCTGGCGCGCCGGGTCGGCCATGCCTTGGCGCGGCTTGGTGTGGCGGCTGATGATTCAGCGGGTGAAGCGTTGGCGGTCACTCCCGCAGGCGTTGCGGCGAGGCTTCTGGCCCGCGTTGCCGCCGGGGCGGGCGCTGCGGATTGGCTGGCGCTGATCAAGCATCCGCTCATCACCTTTCAGGTTGCCGAGCGCGACGGCGCAATCCGTGCGGCCGAAGACGCCCTACGCGGGCCGCGGATGGCACCGGACGCCGTTTTGGGTCAGCTGGTTGCGGCCATGGCCGATCATCCGCTGGCGGAGGCGATGACGGCCGCGCTCGGGCCGTTTCAGGCCGTCTGCCGGGCAGGGGCTGAGGTGGCGACGACCAATCTCGCCGCTGCTCACCTTGCCGCATTCGACGCTGCCGTCGCCGACCGTGACCGCGCAGATTGTGAGGCGGTGCGCGACGTGCTGGGGGTGATCGCAAGCGTTTTGCCGCTCGCGACCAATCCGGCGGACTGGGCGGAGACGTTCGTCTCGCTGACCGACGGTGAGGTGCTGCGCGGGCCGGCGGAGATGGCCGCTGTCCAGATCCTGGGTCCACTGGAGGCCCGGCTTCAAAGTTTTGATCGCGTGGTGCTCGGCGGGCTTAATGAGGGCGTCTGGCCGGCCGCCACCGACACTGGGCCTTGGATGAGCCGTCCCATGATGTCAGCGTTTGGGCTTGATCTACCGGAGCGCAGAACCGGGCTTGCCGCCCATGACGTTTATATGCTGGCGGGCCATCAGCAGGTCACGCTGACGCGCGCTTCTCGGTCAGCCGGTGCAGCGATGTTGCCCTCGCGCTGGTGGCAGCGTTTGGAGGTTTTTGCCGGTGATGCGCTGGAGGGTGCTGTCGCGCGTGGCGATGCACTCCTTGCGCAAGCCGCCGCGCTTGAGAGGCTTGAGACAGTGCAACCCGCCGCACGGCCCTGCCCGGCGCCGCCGGTGGATGTGCGGCCGACGCGGTTTTCGGTCACCGAGGTGGCGCGGCTTATACGCGATCCTTACGCCGTGTATGCCAAGCGCATTCTTGGGCTGACGCCGCTCGATCCGCTGGAGGAGATCACCGACGGCGGCGATAGGGGCACCCTGTTTCACGCCGTTCTTGCGACGTTCAGCGATGAAGTCGCGCCGGATGGCAGTGACGCGGAGGGCGTCTGGCAGGCGGCGTCGGAGAGAGCGCTGGAGAGGTTTGCCCATGCACCCGAAGCCCAGGCGGTGTGGCGCCAACGGTTGGAGCTTGTGGGACCGGCTGCCATTGCAGAGCTTCGCGCAGGGCTGGGGGCAGTCACCAAGCGCCTCGCTGAGGTGAGCGCTGAGGCTGAGGTTTGGCAGGAGCACATCCTGCGCGGTCGCATCGACCGGGTGGATGTGTTGGCGGACGGGACGGTGGCCGTCATCGACTACAAGACGAGCGCAAAACCGCCCAGCCGCCGCCAAGTTGAGACGCTGATGGAGCCTCAGTTGCCGCTGGAGGCGGGGCTGCTGGGGCTTGGGGCGCTGGCCGATATTCCCCGCGAGACGCCGGTTTCGGAGCTGGCGTACATCCAGCTTGGCCAACCGGGCGATCCGTTCAAACGCACGAACGTGACCGGCGATGAGGGCGGCGCGCAGCAGGGGGCGGAGGCGCTGGCGAGGTTGCGCGCTCTGCTCGCGTTCTATGCCGAGCCCGGCAACGGCTACCTCGCGCGGGCGCGCATGCAGCTGGAGAGCGAGGCGAGCGACTACGATCATCTTTCGCGCGCCGACGAGTGGCGCGCGTGAGCTTCGTGGCGCCACCGGACGCGATTGCGGCCCAGCGCCGGTCGAGCGACCCCGCCGCGTCGGCGTGGGTGGCGGCGAACGCTGGCGCGGGGAAGACCACCGTTCTGTCGGAGCGCGTCATCCGGCTCTTGCTGACCGGTGTGCCGCCGCGGGCGATTTTGTGCCTGACCTTCACCAACGCGGCGGCGGCTGAGATGGGGGCGCGTGTTGCGCGGCGTCTGGGGGATTTGACCCGGCTCTCAGAGGCCGAACTGGCGACGCGGGTTGCCGAGCTTGCCCCGGATGTGCCGCCACGGCAGGCGATGGCCCGTGCGCGCACGCTTTTTGCCGAGGCGTTGGAGACTCCGGGCGGGCTCAAAATCCAAACGCTGCATTCCTTCGCCCAATCGCTATTGCGTCGGTTTCCGCTGGAAGCTGAGGTCTCGGGCGCGTTCACGGTGCTCGACGATGCGGCCGAGGCCGAGCTTTCCGAGCGGGCGGTGGCTGAGGCGCTGGCGCTGGCGACGCGTGATGACGAGCTTGGCGTGTCGGCGCGGGAGGCGCTGGTGACCCTGCTCCCAAAAGTGGGCGACACCGGCATTCACATGGCGCTGCGCGATATGCTGCGCGCCCGCGATGGCGTTTTGGCTGTTGGCCGGACGGGTTTGGCGCGTCGTCCGCTCGCCGAGGCCATCGCGGCGTTGGAGGGCGGGACGATGGATATCCCGCCGTCAGAGATCACCGACGACATGTTGCGTGAAGCGGACGCGACTTATCCACCTGCGCAAAGGGGAAAGCCGGCTCACCGGCTGATTGAGGCGGTGCTTCACGCATCGTCGGAGGGTCGGGAGGACGCGCTTCGGAACCTTGTGATGACGGGCAGCAATGAGGTTCGCAAAAGACTTCTCATTGAAGCCGTTGCGAGCAAGCTGCCGCATGTCCTCGATGCGTTTCAGGCTGAGGCCGAACGCCAACAGCTCCTCATGGCACGAGACCGCGCCGCAATCAGCGCTGCCATCCATGCGCTCGGGTACGAGGCGACCAAGCGGTACGTTCGGGAAACGCGTCGCCGGGGGCTGATCGGCTACGACGACCAGATTTCCAGGGCGGCGGATCTTGTTCACGCCAAAGTCGGCGCGGCGTGGGTGCGGCACAAGCTCGACGAGGGGATCGACCACCTGTTGCTCGACGAAGCGCAGGACACGTCGGCCGCGCAGTGGACGCTGATTTCGGCGCTGACTGAAGAGTTTTTCGCGGGCGAAGGGGCGCGGGGCGAGGTTCATCGCACGTTGTTCGTGGTCGGTGACGAGAAGCAGTCGATCTATTCGTTTCAAGGGGCGGCGCCGTGGCTGTTTAATGAGATGCGCGAGCGGTATCGCGCCGCCGCTGAGGCCGCCCACAGCACGTTTAGCGAGGAGAGCCTTGCGCACTCGTTCCGCTCCGCGCCGCAGATCCTGTCGGCGGTGGACGCTGTGTTTTCGGACGATGAGGTCCGTGCACAGTTGGGCGCGAGCGATGCGGTCGACCATAAGGCGGTGAAGGGTGGGCCGGGCGGCGTCGATATCTGGCCGCTATTGGGCGACAACGAGGCCGAGCCGAACGAAGACTGGACGCAGCCGGTTGACGCCTCGCCCGTGAACTCGGGCAAAGTGCGGCTGGCGCGGGCGCTGGCGGACACCATCAAAGGCTGGGTGGAGGTGGCTGGTCCGGATGACAGTGCGCCCGTTCCGCCTGGGCACGTCATGGTCTTGGTGCGCAGCCGCGACCGGTTTTCGGCTGAGCTGATTTCATCACTGAAACGACTTGGGGTGCCGAGCGCTGGGGCGGACCGGTTGAAGGTCACCGAGCACATTGCCGCAAAGGACATGATGGCACTCGCGCGCGCGCTGATCTCGCCAGACGACCTCAGCCTCGCGACTGTGCTGCGAAGCCCGCTGTTCGACGTGCCGGAGCAGGAGCTTTTTCGCCTCTGCCATGGCCGCGATGGTTCGCTGATGGCCGCGCTGGCTGACGACAAGGTCCGCTTTGGCTGCGTTTATGAGCAACTCACGCGGTGGCGCGGCATGGCCTTGGCGAGCCGCCCGTTTGACTTCTTCTGCGCCGTTCTCGCCGGGGCGGGGCAGCGGCAGCGCTTCGTGGCGCGAATGGGCGATGAGGCGGCCGATGTGCTCGACGCCTTTCTCGACCTCGTGCTGACGGCCGAGCAGCAGACCATCCCCACGATGGAAGCGGTGCTCTTCCGGCTGGAGCGCTCTGAGGCGGAGCTGAGGCGCGCCGTGGACGGGGATGCGAGCGGTGTGCGCGTCATGACCGTGCACGGGGCGAAGGGGCTCGAAGCGCCGATTGTTGTGCTTGCTGACATTGGTCAGAAGGCTGCGCGGGGGGCATCGAGCACGGTTGTGTCCGTGGAAGGGGTGGGGGCGCTGAGCGGCATCAGCGTGCCACTGTTTGTGCCCAACAAGTCGCTCAACACAGAGGCGACCAGCGCCATCCGCGAGGAGGCCAAGCGCCAGGAAGAGGCTGAGAGCTTGCGACTACTTTACGTCGCCATGACGCGCGCAGAGCGGCACCTGGTGGTGTGCGGGGCGTTTGGCAAAAGTGAGCCGGCAGAGGGGCGCTGGCATGAGAGGGTGCGGGAGGCGCTGCGCCCCAATGCGGAGCCGATGACTGCGCCGGTGGGCGACCCTGGGGAGGGACTCGCGTGGCGCTTCCCGGTCAGCGATGCGGCGACTGTCGCTCCGCCGCGGCCCATTGTGCCCGCGACCGTTGTGGAGCCTGTGGAACGACTGCGCCGTCCGCCACGTCCGCCAAAACCCGCGATTGCCGCTTGGCGGCCTTCGGATGGCAGTGCGCACGCCCATGACACGGGCTCCGATCCGAGCGACAGGCCGCTGGCAGCCGCGCAGTACGGCACGCTGATCCACGATGCGCTGGATCGGGCCGCGCGCGGCGCCGCGCCAGTCGCTTCCGTGATTGCTGATCTTGCGCCGGACCTGTCGGCGGACGACCAGGCGCGCGCTGTTGAGGAGGTGGAGGCTGTGCTGGCGCTTGATGTGCTCCAGCAGCGGATGGTGCGCACCGAAGTCGATGTCGTCGGCGATGTGTGTTGGCCTGACGGATCGGTACGGCGGGTGCGGGGGCGTATCGACCGGCTGCATGCGGAGCGCGATCAGATCACGCTGATCGACTTTAAGACGGACCGCAACGTGCCCGACCGCGCCGGAGCTGTCGCGCGCTATGGCGAGCAGCTGGCCGCCTACCGCGCTGTGCTGATGGGAGCCAGCCCTCACGCCCAGATTTCTTCCATTTTGGTGTTTACGCGCGGGCCGCACGTGATGGTGCTGGACCAGGAGTTACCGGCGCTATGCCCTGCGTGAGCATCATCACTGCGTGAGCGACGGCCTATTGCCGCCTTGACGCACTGTTGCCCGATTCATAGCTACCACCTGGTAGTTCTCACCGACATATTTGTGAAAGGCGGTTGCATGCCCCCGTCCAACGTGACCGACGCATCGTTTGACGACGATGTTCTGAACTCCTCCGAGCCCGTGGTCGTGGATTTTTGGGCTGAGTGGTGCGGCCCCTGCAAACAGATCGCGCCGGCGCTCGAAGAGATTGCCGCGGAGCTGGATGGCAAGGTCAAAATCGCCAAGCTGAATGTCGATGAAAACCAGCAAACAGCTATGAAATACGGTGTGCGTTCGATCCCGACGCTGATCGTCTTTAAAGACGGTGCGCCCGCGGCCGCGCGTGCCGGAGCGGCGCCAAAGAGCGCTCTGCAGAGCTGGATCGAAGGCTCAATCTAACCAACGGGGACAGTAGTGTCCGAGAGTGACGCGAAGACCGAGAACGTCGAAGGGCTTGTGCCGGAAGCAGATGAGATTCTGGCAGAGCCCGGCGACGACGCCCATGAAACGAACGAAGAGGCGCTGGCGCGCCAACTGATTGACGCGCGGCGCGAGCAGGAAGAGCAGCGCCAAGCGATGCTGCGTGCGTTGGCGGAGGCGGAGAACGTACGCCGCCGCGCCCAGCGCGATGTTGCCGACGCCAAGTCCTATGCGATCACCGGCTTTGCGCGTGATCTTTTGAGCGTGGCGGACAACTTCAAGCGCGCGCTCGATGCGCTTCCGCCGGCCGATGAGCTTCCTGAGGAGCTGCGTGGGTTGGTTGAAGGCATCCAGATGACCGAGCGGGAGCTTCTCTCCACGCTTGATAAGCATGGGGTGAAGATCGTCGATCCGGTCGGCGAGCGGTTCGATCCGAACCGCCACCAGGCGATGTTTGAGATTGAGAATCCAGATATTCCGTCGGGCACTGTCATCCAGGTGATGCAGGCTGGCGCGGTGCTCGGTGAGCGCACTTTGCGCCCGGCTATGGTCGGGGTCTCGAAGGGTGGCCCGAAGGCCGAGGCGAAGCCGGCAGAGCCGTCGGTAGACGATGGTATCGAGACCGGTGGCGGTGACGACGAGGCGACTGGCTAAACGCCCGGTCGGGTCTCATGTCGCCCCAAGATTATCGCGCGGTGCTCTGACGGTCAGAGCGCCGCGTTTTTCGTTGCGGGGTGGGCGTAGGTGGCCTCGCGCGGTGCGATTGGCGGCTTCAGGGCGAGCCGGTCACTTCAAGAACGCCAAGCTGAGCCAAGGCACCAAGACGAGGATGAGCAGCGCGAGGCAGGCGACGCCGAAGAACGGTAGTGCGACGCGGAATAGGTTGAGCGCGTTCACGCCCGCAACACTCGCGGCGACGTAGAGGCCGATCCCCACTGGCGGCGACAACAGTCCGAGAATGAGGTTCACCGAGACGACTACACCGAAGTGGACGGGGTGGATGCCGTAAATGTCGGTCGCGATGGGGAGGAGGATCGGGACCACCATGATGAGGCCCGGGATGCCGTCGATCACTGTGCCGACCAATAGGAGCACCACGAGCACGAGGAGCATGAACGTGATCGGAGACGTGGCGACGGACTGGATGAAGGCCGCCGCGCTCTGCGGGACCTCGCCGAAAATGAGCGCCCACGAGAACACACCGGCTGCGGCGACCAGGAAGAGGACGAGGGCGGTGTTGATGCCGGTGCGCAGGAGCACTTGCGGCAGGTCGCTGAGGCGCAGCGTTCTGGTGACGAAAAACCCGATCAGTGCTGCGCAGAGGCAGCCGAGCGCTGCGGCCTCTGTGGGTGAGCCGTAGCCGCCCAAGATTGTCCCTATGATTACTACGGGGATGAGTAGCATCGGGAGCGCATCGCGCAGTGCAATGAGACGGGCGCGCCAGGGCATGCGCTCGCCGACCGGGTAGGGGTGTGTGAGGCCCAGCAGCGCGATGGTGCCAAGGAAGAGGCCGGTGAGGAGGATGCCGGGCAGGATGCCGGCGAGGAGCATGTCGCGCACCGCGATCTGCGCGAGCACCGCGTAGACCACGAAGACGATGGACGGGGGGATGATGGGACCGAGAAGGCCGCCGAACGCCGTGACGCCGGTGGCAAAATCGCGGCGATACCCGGCGCGCTCCATTTCTGGGACCATCACCTGGCTCATCATGGCGATTTGTGCGGTGGCGGAACCCAGGATGGACGCGACCAGCATGTTGGCGAGAAGGTTGATGTAGGCGAGACCGCCGCGGAGGGCTCCGACGAAGACGGCGGCCAGGCGCACCAAGCGCTGGGTGATCCCGGCGCTGTTCATCAGTTCGCCGATGAGGATGAAGAGCGGGATCGCGAGAAGCCCGAAATTGTCGAGCGCGCTGAACATGGTGAGCGCAAAGCTGTCGAACAGGAGCGGGTTTCCGGACGCCTGGATAAACGCCATCGCCGCAATGCTGAGGACGAGGCCGACGGGCACGCCGATCAGCAAAAGGGCGATGAAGATGGCAGCTGTCATCTGGCGACCCTGCCTTCTTCGAGCGTGCTGCCTGCGATCCTCGCCGGGTCAGTGGGTCGGTCGGCCAGCGCAACGTCTTCCAGGAGGTTGGCAAGGGCGTGGATGGTTATGGTGAAGGCGAACCAGGGCATCACCAGGAAGAACCAAAATGCGGGGAGGCCCATCACCGGGGTCGTCTCGGTGTAGATGAAGTTGAAGGTGTTGCCTTCGAACGTGGCCGCATCGAAGCCGGCCGCGATGACTTGGAGCGGCGCGAACCAACGCCAGCACAGCGCCATCAGCGCGATGCCGAAGGCGACACTCACGATGGATGTGAGCGTGAAGAGGACACGGCGCAACCGTGGGCCAAAGACTTCATGGACGAGCTTGACCGCGGGGTCGGTGCGCGCGCGTAGCATGAGCGACGCGCCGACGAAGGCTGACAGGATCATGGAGTAGATCGCCAGCTCGTCCGCCCAGGCGATGGTGAGGCCGAAGGGGCGGGACAGGACGTTGGCGAGCACCAGACAAGCGATGCCCGCGATGAGGCCCATCAGGATGATGCGCTCAACCGCGACCAGGGCTGAGGAAAAGCTTTGCACCGCCCGGCCGATCAGCACGCCGCCTGGCCGCTCCGGGCGGGTTCGGCCGTTGTTGCTCTAGAACGTGTCAACAAGAGCCCGCAGGCGCTGAACGTAAGGGGTTTGCTCGGCCCACTCGGCGTCCCAGCGTTCCACGATGTCGCCGAAGAATTCGGGGCCAACGTCTTCGGTGATGGTGAGGCCCTCAACGCCCTTAAGCCGCTCCAGTTTGGAGGCTTCCTCGGCCACGAAACGGTCGATGGTCCGGTCGCAGTGGATCTGGACCGCCTCGCGCACGATGGCCTGATCCTCGTCCGACAGCTGCGCCCACACGCGGGCGGAGACCAGCGCGACCATGCCGAACAGATGGTGGTTGGTCTCCATCATGTTGGTGGCGTGGTCGAAATAGCCGAAGTTGATGATCGACTCGTGGTCCATGTCGATGGCGTCGATCTGCCCGTTGGCGAGCGAATCGTAGACTTGCGTCAGCGGCATGGGGGCCGGCGCTGCACCGAACATTTCGAAGAATGTGCGGATCGGGGGCGCGGGGGTGATGCGGAAGCGCAGGCCCGCAAGGTCGTCGGAGCTTGAGACGGGCTCGCGGGTCAAAAGCTGGCGCATGCCCGTCATCGCATAGCAGATGCCAACCGTGCCGGTGGCGCGGGGCAGGGCGTCCAAAATCTCGCGCGCCTCGTCGGAGCGCAGAACTTTGGCGGCGTCGGCGATGTTGTCCACCAGGAACGGCGCGTGAAGGGCGGCCATGTCTGGCAGGCGGTTAGTGATCTCGGCCGTCGTCAGCCAAGCCATGTCGAGCGCGCCGGTTTGCATCTGCTGCAGCATGTTGCTTTCCGAGCCGAGCTGGCCGGAGGGGAAGGCGGTGACGCTGAGGCGGCCGTCGGAGAGTTCCGACAGGGTGTCGTTGAGGGCCGCAACCTCTTGGTTCCACACGTGAACTGGCGGCGTGATGAGGCCAAGGCGGAACTCGCGGTCCTGCGCCAGCGCGGGTGTTGCCACGGCGAGGGCGAGCGCGAAGCTAACGATCGATCCCAAACAAGCCATACTGTTTCCTTTGCTCCAACTCGGTCCGCACGATGCATTTCGCACGCCTTGCCGAGCGTTAGCGCTGCCGCATTGTCGCAACGGGCGCCTTGCCTGACTGCCGAGCCGCATGTTGAAACCGATGTTAGGCCAACAATTCAAGCATCGTCAGTGTCTAGCCAGCCTAAAGTGGAAGGTCTGCCGTGCAAGCGCAGGGTGATGAGGGCGCTTCGAGCGTCAATGATGCGCTTTGAGGCAACGAAATGGACGGCGCTTGGCGGTGCAGTGTGGTGGTGGAGGGAGTTGGATTCGAACCAACGTAGGCATAGCCAGCGGATTTACAG
>CAKZYH010000515.1 GCA_937884725.1 uncultured Paracoccaceae bacterium | reverse complement strand
AGCGGCTGCGTCGGCGGCGCTAATCTAGTCTTCGGCAACATCTTGTGCCACGGCCGCCGGAGCGCGGGGGAGGGGGTCGCCGTGCCCAGCACCGCCGGGCAGATAAAGCTCCAGCGCATCCCCCTTCGGCACCGTCTGTCGGCCTTTGGGCGAGAGCGCCGCACCGGACGACAGCGCCGCTTTGCCAGCTTTCCCGGGCTGTCCGCCCATGCGGCCCTGCGCGGGCACATTGGTGCGCTCAAACATTGCCGCCAGCGAGAACGGTGCACCGTCCACGCCCTCAATGTGCAGAACTTGCCCCAAACCGCCGCGATGGAACCCCGCACCGCCGGAGCCTTCGCGAAACTCTTTGCGCCGGATTATGAGCGGCACCATGGTCTCCGCCACCTCGACAGGCACGGTCTTCACCCCGCTGGGAAACGCCGTCGTGGAGAGGCCATCGCCGTTCGGCCGCGCCCCAGTCCCCCCGGTGTTAAACAAAATGGTGTTGATCGGCGGGCCCGCGTCCTCGGCCGGCACCACCGCGGGACCACCGGTCAGCATCGGGTTCCACATGGTGCCCGCACCCTCGGCTGGGACGACCTCCGGCAGCAGCGGCGCAAGCGCGCCAAACACCACATCGGGCAGCATTTGCCCCACCGTATGCCGCGCCGACACCGGCGCAGGCCGCTCCACATTCAGGATGGATCCAACAGGCGCTTCCACCGATATCGCCGCGAGCGACCCGGCGTTGCACGGCACATCCGGCGCAATGATGCAGTTGACGCCAAACGTCGTGTACGCGTCGGTAAAGTTCTTCACCACGTTGATGCCATACGGACTTGCCGCGGCGCTCCCAGCATAGTCCACTGTCAGCCGGTCAGCCTCAACAATCACGGTCGCCTTCAGCGTCAACGGCGTATCGTAGCCATCGATGGTGATCGCGTTGTCAGTCCGCCCATCCGGCAGCGCACTGATCCGGGCGCGCACGGTGGCCTCGGATGTCGCGATAATGTCGTCGGCGAGCGCTTCGATGTCCGCAAGGTCGAACTCGGCAAGCATCGCCGCGAGCCGCCGACCGCCATCAGCGTTGGATCCCATCTGGGCGAGCATGTCGCCCTCCATCTCCACAGGATCGCGCACGTTGGAGCGCAACAGCCCTAAAAGGTCTTCGTTCAGCACCCCCGCCCGCGCAAGCGGCATGATGGGAATGTTGATCCCTTCCTCAAGCACATGCCGCGCATCAGGCCCAAAGCCGCGCCCGCCCATGTCGATGATGTGGATGGTGTTGGCAAACAGCGCCACCGCGCGGCCCTCGTGAAAGGCCGGCGAGACAACGGTCACATCGTGATAATGCCCCACCGACAGCCAGGGGTCGTTGGTGATGTAAGCGTCGCCCTCGCGCATCGTATCGATGGGATACTTCGCAAGAAAATGCTCCACGGAGATCGCCATGGAGTTCACGTGCCCCGGCGTTCCGGTGACAGCCTGCGCCACCATCCGCCCGCGCCGATCAAACACCCCCGCCGACAAATCACCAGACTCGCGAACCGCGGCCGAAAACGCAATGCGGATCAGCGTTTGCGCCTGCTCCTCCACCAGCGAAATCAGCCGGTCCCAGACGAGCTGCTTGCGGATGGCCGCCATGTCATTATCGCCAAAGGCCATCAGCGGTCCCCCATCCTACTCGGAATGCGGCTGAGGATGATGTCACCGGTTGGCGCGAGCGTCGCGCTAAACGCGCTGTTCACCACGGTCGTCGTCTCATCCTCCACGATCAGCGCCGGCCCCTCCACACGCTCACCGACCCGCAGCGCACTCCGCGCATAAACCGCAGCCTCCACCGGCGCCTGCGCGGCGGTATCGATCACCTGCCGCGTCCGCTCCCCGCTGCCGGCACCAGTCGGAGCCGGCACATCGGGCGTCATCGGCGCCGGTCCGGCAGCTGTCACCACAAAGGAGACCATCTCCACATCCACCAGCGCGCCGATTGAGCGCCCATAAAGGCTCTCATAGGCGGCATCGAAGGCGGCGCGCAGCCCTTCACCATCGCTCTCGTCGAGCGCCCGGTCAGGCAGCGCAAACGCAATCTCATGCCCCTGACCCACATAGCGCGCGTACCCTCTGCGTGTGACCGTGACGCTCTCAGCAGCGCT
>CAKZYH010000514.1 GCA_937884725.1 uncultured Paracoccaceae bacterium | reverse complement strand
GGCATGAGCGCCATCAACTCGGCCGGTTCTGGCGAAAACGTTGCGCTGCTGCGCGACGGCGAAGCCCAGTTCGCGATTATTCAGGGCCTATTCGGCGCTTACGCCGCCAACGGCACCGGCCCTCTCGCCGAGCAGGGCGCGCAGGAGAACGTTCACTCCATCTCCATGCTGTGGCCGAACGTTGAGCACTTCATCGTCAAAAACGATGACGTCGACACCGGCACCATCACCGACTTTGAGGCACTGAAGGGCCGCACGGTGTCCATGGGCCGCCAAAACTCCGGCACGATCGGCTCCAACCGCACCATAATGGGCAACCTCGGCCATAATATGGATGACGAGTTCGACCTCGCCTTCATGGGCTACGGTCCGTCCGCTGATGCGCTTCAGAACGGTGCCGTCGATGCCATGTCGACCCCCGCCGGCGTACCGGTGTCGGCTGTGTCGGCTGCCTTTGCCAACATGGGGGATGACCTCACCATCCTGGACTTCACCGACGAGCAGATGGAAGCCGCCAACGGCGACTTTGACAGCCTGTGGACTCGTTATGTGATCCCGGCCGGGACCTATCCGGGCCTCGACAAAGACGTGAACACGATCGCGCAGCCGAACTTCCTGGCTGTCGACCAGTCGGTGCCGGAAGAGACCGTCTACCTGATCACCAAGACGATCTACGAGAACCTGCCGTTCCTGCAGGGCATTCACCCCGCCACCAACGCCATGAGCCTCGACGTTGCGATTGCCGGTCTGCCGGTGCCGCTGCACCCCGGCGCGCTGCGCTACTACGAGGAGCAGGGCATTGAGGTGCCCGATCGCCTGAAGCCGTAACGCACTGTTGGGGGCGCGCTGTCTGCGCGCCCCTTTCATTGATCCGGCGCCCTCGCCGTGAGCCCTAAGCGCAACGTTCCGGTCGAGATCATCCCGGACGATCCCGCTGACTTCCCCCTGTGCCCCTTGTGCGGCCGCCCCATCCCGCCGGCGGCAAAGCAGTCAGAGCACCATCTCATCCCAAAGCTAAAAGGTGGCCGGCGCGGGCCGACCATTTTGGTCCATCAGATCTGCCACAACGAGGTTCACTCGGTGCTCACCGAGGCGGAACTCGCCATGCATTTCAACACGGTTGAAGCTTTACGCAGCCACCCAGCGCTCGGGCGCTTCTTTGCGTGGGTGGCCAAGAAAGATCCGCTATTTCACAGCCGCAGCGTCGGCAATCACCGCAAGCGAAAGCCCCGCTGAACCTAGCGGGGCGGGACGCTTTACTCGGCCGGAACGCCCGCCGGCCCGCGT
>CAKZYH010000513.1 GCA_937884725.1 uncultured Paracoccaceae bacterium | reverse complement strand
CAGCTGGGACGACGTGGACTTCGGTCAGCTGTCGGATGACCTTTCCGACTACGCCAGCACCGGCGAAGCGACGCTGAGCGACTACGGCGTCACCATCGAAGACGTCGACGTCATCAACATCATCGTCAACGGCCAGACCGTCGAGACCTACGACTACGGCGACCTGTTCGCTTAAAGACCACAAGACCCCGCACAATGCTCAGCCCGGCGGCCCGCTGCCGGGCTTTTGCGTTGTGGCGTTAGACCGGGAACCAGCTGCGGCGCGGTACGGTCTGCGTGACCGGCCCAGGCACCGCCATTTCGAGCCGGCCGACCACCTCGGCACCCTCGATTTTAGCCGGCTTGTCGTGAACCGGCAGCAGGAATTTTGAGGCGCTGAGGAGCTTCTTGATCGCCGCCTTCTCTTGGCGGAGCGTGCATGAGTGGTTGCCGGTCACCTGCGGCTCGTGGTCGTTGATCTCTTTGATTGGCTTCACGATTTGATCGTTGAAATCGTAGATCACGTCGCCGCAGATCGTCGCCCGCCCCTCGGCGGTTTCCACGTGCACGTTCATGGAGCCTTCGGTGTGGGCGCCGGCCCAATCGAGCGTCACACCGGGGATCAGCTCGACCTCGCCGGTGATTTCGGTGTCTTCAAAGCGTAGCGCACCCGGGTGGTGCAGGCGCTCGATGAGATGCTGGATGTCGGGCTTGGGGTATTGCGGGCTCATGAGGCCAGACACCGAATGCTCCAGCTCTCGCCGGTTGAGCACAACGGTGGTGTTCATTGGGAAATGATCGTCCTTGCCGGCGTGGTCGATGTGCAGGTGGGTGTGGCAGATGTAGCGGATGTCCCCGGGCTTCATGCCGTGCCGCGCGAGCTGGTTTTCAATCATGTTTTCGTGGAATTGCAGCCCGCGCATGCCGAGCGTTTCCATGATCGCATTGTCGCGGTAGCCGGTGTCGACCAGGACGGGATATGTGCCGCCTGTGATCAAAAACCCGTAGACGGGCACGCGCCGGGTTCGCCCACAGTCGCGGCCGAGCACGAGAAATGATGATTCCAGCTCGATATCGCCAAGATCGAGCACTTTGATTTCCAACGCCATGGCGCTTCCCCGCAGAACTTTTGTCGCAAGGCTAACAAGTGCCTCCGCTCACCGCAGCGCAGGGCCTGGGAAAATGAGACGTTGGGGTAAGGCGGGGACGCTGCAGTCGGTGTTGGCCGCGGGTCGAAACGGCGTTGACCGACCGGGCGTATGTGGTTACCGCAGCGTCATGCTGCGTACATTGTACGACCGCCAGGCGGCGGCAGCCATTGCGATCTTGTTTGGCCTGGCCAGCCTCTTTGCTGCCGCCACGCACCAGTTTGCGCATGGCCATGCGCTTTCTGCATCATCCGCTGCGGGTGAGTACATTCTGTGCGAGTTTCATGGGACCGAAGCGCCCGCCACACACCGCGCTCTGTGTGAAGCCTGCCTCTTCGCCGCTAGCCTCGCCCCGGCGCCGCACAGCGCGTGCCTCGATGACCGCTTAGGCGGGGATGCCCCTCGCGTTTTGGCTGGGACTGATGAGCGCGTGGCTACCCTGCCGGGCAACGCGCATCGGGTGCGTGGGCCGCCGGGCGAGCTCGTTTGACGACACGCGAGTACGCTCGCGGCGTCCCCTCGCCTCTCTCACCATTCAATCGCTAAACGGTCGCTCCGCCACGTGCGGTGGCTCCGTTTCTAGCTCGCTCCCCGCCGACGATGCGTCGCGGTCGAGCAAGGGAAAGACAATGCTCAATCTTGCCAAACTCGCAGCAGGCCTCGCCCTCGCTGCCAGCCTCACCCTGCCAGCCAGCGCAGATACCATCAGCGTCACCGATGCGCTCGGGCGCACGGTGGAGGTGCCTGAAAATGCTGAGCGGATCCTGCTTGGCTTTTACTTTGAAGACGCGTTCGCTGTCGGCGGGCCGGACATTTATGATCGCGTGGTCGCGATCTCGAAGGACGCGTGGGCCGGCTGGCGCAGCCTCCAGTGGGACAAGTATGCTGAGGCCGTGCCGCGGATCACTGAGCTTCTGGATGTGGGCGAAGTGGATGCTGGCACCTTCACGCTCGAGGCCGCGCTTGCCGCGGAGCCGGACGTTGCCGTGATCGCGGCCTGGCAGCACGGGATGCTGGGCGAGCAGGTGGGCCGGCTCGAAGCGGCCGGCATTCCTGTCGTTGTGCTCGACTACAACGCGCAGACGGTGGACAAGCACGTGGCCTCCACACTCGCGTTTGGGGCGATCTTCGGCGAGGAAGAGCGCGCGCAAGAGCTCGCCGACCTTTACGCCAACGCTGTCGCGAACGTTGAAACGCGCATCGCCGCCATTGAAGAACGCCCGCCGGTCTACGTGGAGCTTGCCCGCAAAGGCGCGGCTGAAACCGACAACTCCTATGGCGACACCATGTGGGGGCGGCTCATTGAGACCGCCGGCGGCCGCAACATTGCCAAGGACCAAGTGGCGCGGTGGGGCGTGCTCTCGCCTGAGTTCGTGCTGGCCGAAGACCCCAAGTTCGTCTTTCTCGCCGGGTCCGGCTGGGCAAGCCGCGATAAGGCCGTCGTGATGGGCCCTGGTGTCGACACCGACCTGACGCATGCGCGGATGGCGCCGTACAGGGAGCGGACGGGGTGGAGCGATCTCCGGGCTGTCGCCGATGGTGAGGTGCACGGGATCTACCACGGCGGTGCGCGCACGCTCTACGACTTCGTGTTCCTGCAGTACATCGCCAAACAGCTGCACCCCGAAGCGTTCGCGGACGTGGACCCGCAAGCCAACTTGACTGCGTTCTTTGACGAGTACATGCCGGTCAGCCTTACCGGCACGTACATGACGCAACTGCCGTGACCATCGCTGAACGGGCAGCGCCGCACCACGCGGCGCTCTCCCGCGCCAGGCTCACCCGGCTGTCGGTGGCGGGCGTTGTGCTCGCCGTCGCCGTTGTCGTGGATCTTCTGACGGGCCCCGCTTTTTTGAGCGTTCCTGATGTTCTGCGCACGCTGGTTTTGCCGGATGCGGCGCCGGCGCGGCTGCGGGTCATTGTCTGGGATCTGCGTTTGCCGCTCACGTTTATGGCGATCATGGTGGGCGTGGCGCTGGGCGTTGCGGGCACGCTGATGCAGACAATGCTCGGCAATCCGCTGGCAAGCCCCTACACGCTCGGCTTTTCCGCCGCCGCTGGGTTTGGCGCGTCGCTTACCATTTTAACCGGCGTGTCGCTGCCGCTGTTCCCGAGCCTCACCATCCCGCTCGCTGCGATCGCCGGCTGCGCGATTGCCGCCGCCATGGTCTATGGCGTCTCGCGGGTCCGGGGGATGACGGCGGAGGTAATGGTGCTTGCCGGCATCGCGACGCTGTTCCTGTTTCAATCGCTCCAGTCGCTCGCCCAATACGTCGCCTCGCCTGAGGTGCTGCAGGCGATGGTGTTTTGGCTGTTCGGCTCGCTCCTGAAGGCGTCTTGGCAGAACGTGCCGATTGTCTTTGGGCTGGTGGCGGTGTCGCTGCTCGCTCTCATCCCGGACCTTTGGAAGGTGACGGCGCTGCGGCTGGGGGATGCCCGCGCCGCGGCGGTCGGCATCAATGTCGCGCGGCTTCGCATCAAGCTCTTTACGCTCGTGACGCTGCTGACGGCGGCGGCGGTCGCGTTTGTGGGGACGATTGGCTTTGTGGGCCTCGTGGCTCCTCACGTGGCGCGGATGCTGGTGGGGGAAGACCATCGCGTGCTTGTGCCGATGGCCGCCATTTGCGGTGCGATCGTGATGGTGAGCGCGTCGATCTTGTCCAAGCTCGTCTCGCCAGGCGCGGTGGTTCCCATCGGGATCGTGACGGCGGTGGTGGGCGTGCCGTTCTTGTTTGCGCTGACGCTGTCTGGCCGCAGGAACCATTGGGGATGAGTGGCGCCGGCGATCTTGTCGTCCGCGATCTGCGGGCGGCCTACGGCAAGACGACGATCTTGTCTGGCGCGAGCGCCACGTTTCCAGGCGGCAAGGTGAGCGCGCTGATTGGGGCGAATGGATCGGGGAAATCGACCCTTCTGCGCGCGGTTGCGGGGCTGTTGCCGGCGAGCGGTGCGGTTCGGCTGGGCGACACTGAAAGTTCGCCGGCGGAGCGGCGGCAGGGCTTTGCGTATATGCCGCAGGACGTGAGCGGGTTCTCCTCGCTAACGCTGATGGAGGTGGTGCTGCTTGGCCGTGTGACGCGGCTTGGCTTTCAGGTGCCGCAGCATTTCATTGCTGAGGCGGAAGGGCTGCTGGCGCGCTTTGGGCTCAGCGACCTTGGCACGCGGGCGCTGAGCGCGGTGAGCGGCGGGCAGCGGCAACTGGCGTTTCTCGCGCAGTCTCTGTTTCGCCGGCCGGCCGTGCTGCTCCTTGATGAGCCGACAGCCGCGCTCGACCTTCGCCACCAGCTGATCGTCCTGCAAGCGCTGCAGGATCTCGCCGCCGACGAGGGTCTGCCCGTGGTGGTGGCCATGCACGATCTGCCGCTGGTGGCGCAGTTTGCCCACCATGTTGTTGGGCTCGCCGGTGGCACCACTATCGCTGGGGACGATGCCCGCACTGTGCTAACGGCCGACAACCTGGCGCGGCTTTATGGCGTTGCGGCTGAGGTCAGTGAGTTGGAGACCGGTCATCTTTACATAACGCCGTTGCATGCCCTCGGCAGCGCCTAGCGCCCGCCTTAAATACTGACATTGAGTGCGCTATGTCAGGCGCATCGACGGTCTCAGAGGAGGCGTGCAGCAGTGGTTATCGATCCAGCCAAACAAACGCCGATCACGGTTCTCACCGGGTTTTTGGGCGCGGGGAAATCCACGCTCCTGAAGCGCCTTCTCACGCTGCCGGAGTTTGGCGCCGCTGGCGTTGTGATCAACGAGTTTGGCGACGTGCCGATTGACCACGATGTGCTCGCCGAGGGTCTGCCGGAAATGGCGGTCACGAGCACCGGCTGCATTTGCTGCACCATCGGCGGCGATATCCGCGCTGCGGTGTCTGAGATGCACGAGGCGGCGCAAAAGCTCGGCCGGTTGCCGCTGCCGCAAGTGATTGTGGAGACGACGGGGATGGCCGACCCCGCCCCGATTGTGAACCAGCTGGTGGCGGGCGCGGTGCCAGCGTTTGGGCTGCGCGATCACATTGTCGCCCGCAACTACCGTCTTGCCGGTGTCGTGACCGCCTTTGACGTGGTGAGCGGGCCGCAGACGCTGCCCAAGCACCCGGAGAGCGTGAAGCAGATCGCGTTCGCTGATATGGTGATCCTCACCAAGGCGGACATGGTTGAGGAAGCCGACCGGGCTGAGGCGCTCGCGGCGGCGAAGTCTCTCGTGCGGCAGATGAACGCTGGCGCCACCATTCTGACTGCGGATGAAGCGCTGCGCGATATGGCAGCGGTGTTTGCGCCCCGCCCCTACGCTCCGCGCGACTTGGGGCCTGATGTGGAGGAGTGGCTGACCGCCTCCGCCGGCGCGCACCACCATCACGCGCACGATCACGGCCACGGTGATCACCATCACGACCATGCTGGTCATCATCACCACCACGACCACGGTGAGCACCAACACCATGACCACGGTGAGCACCACCACAACCATGATCATGGCGGGCACAGCCATGAGGGTTCGTTTGGCGTTGGCACCTTCAGCCTGGTTCTGGATCAGCCGGTGCACAAACAGGCGCTTATCCACGCCATGGACATGGTCCAGATGCTTTACGGCACCCACTTGTTGCGGCTGAAGGGCGTCCTTCATTTCGCCGATGATGGCGAGGTCCCGCACATTTTGCAGGTGGTGCAGCACGTGGTACATCCGCTGGCGCGGCAAGAGGCGTGGCCGAGCGAGGACCGCACGAGCCGCATCGTTGCGATCACCTTCGGCATCAACCCTGACATTGTGAAGGTCGCGCTGGAAAGCGCGTTGCGACCGGCCGTTCTGAAGGCGGCGAGCTAGACCGAGGCGTCCCTCGCGAGCCGCTGTGCAGCGTCAGATCCGGTAGACCGTCGCGGCTGTCGTCCCCAAAACGGCCGCCTTCGTGGTATCTGCCGCACCATCGAGTGCGCTGACGTGGGCGTCGAAGAGTGGGCCGTATCCGGTCCAGAGACGCTCGATGGGATAGTTGGATCCGAACAAACACCGGTCGGGTCCGAAGGCAGCCAAGGCGGTTTCGGTGACCATTGCGATGTGCGCTGGGTCGAGTTTTCGCTGGAACGTGCCGAGGCCGGAGAGTTTGCAGAAGACGTTCGGTTGGGCCGCGAGTCGGTCGAGGGCCGTTCGCCATTCAGCGATGCCGGCCTCGCTGAGGTCTTCCAGCATCAGCGCGTGCTGGAGCACAAAGGTCGTGCGGGGGCAGGCTTCGACCAGCCGGAGCGCCGGCTCAATCTGGCCGGCAAAGACCTGGAGTTCGAAGACGAAGCCGTAGTCAGCGAGCGCTGCCACATTGGCGATCACTGCCGGTGAACCGACGGTGTCTGCGTTCGGTGCAAAGCGGTAGAGCGGATTGTCGTGCCAGTGCATTTGGTGGCGGATGCCGCGCACCAGGGGGATGGCGGCGAGGGTGTCGAGGTCGGCCCGGGCATCGGCCTGGGTCATATCGCAGAAAGCGACCTGACCGTGCGGCCAGCCGCTCTCATCGGCGACCTTCGCCACCCATCGCGCCTCATCGGCGAACCAGTTTGGCGCCCAGTTGGCCTGGACGTAGACCGAATGGGTCACTCCAGAGCCCTTCAGATCGGCCAGGAAGTCGGCGATCAGGTAGTCGCGTTTCAGGCCATCATAAGGGCCGAATATTCGCGGGCGGGTGGGGCCCAGAAGCCACGGCAGGTCTGCCCGGCGCCAAATGTGGTGGTGAGCGTCAACGATCATCGCGGGACGCTAGAGCGTTTCTTACAGGATAGCGACATGATCGTGCGCCGCATATCAGGTTAGCGCCGCGCTAGGTCGAGAATGGTGGCAACGATGCGCTCCGTCGAAGAGCCATCGCTGATCCCGCCGATCATCGGAGCGATTTCCGCCAGGGCTTCGGTCTGGGGCGTGTTGCCGGGGGCGAGCGGTGACAGCCAGACGATTTGATGTGCAAGGCGCGACAACCGCTCGGTAGCGGCGATCAGCGCGTCCGGCTCGCCCCGCTCCAACCCGTCCGAGAGGACGACCACCAAGGCCGAGCGGGCGAAACCGGCGTATCGCGGGATTCTGAGAAATGCTGCGAGCGCATCGCCAAGCCGGGTGCCGCCGTCCCAGTCCGCCACCACGGCGCCGGCGGCGGTGAGCGCGACGTTCGCGTTTCGGTGGCGCAGCGGCCGGGTGATGCGCGTGAGCCGGGTGCCGAGGGTGAAGACTTCGGCCCGTTGCGCGGCCTGCTGCAAAGCGTGGCCGAAGCGGACGTACGGCTCGGTTTGCGCGCTCATGGAGCCGGACACATCGATCAGAAGCACGATGCGCCGCTGGGTAAGCCGGCGCCGGCGCGTGGGCAGCGTGATGAGTTCGCCGTCGTGGCGCAGCGTCGCCCGAAGCGCGCGGCGCAGATCCGGGATATCGCCGCGGCGGGCCGGGGCGAGGCGGCGGGAGATGCGCTTGGGCAGGCGCGCGGGTGCGTGCCGGCGGAAGTGGGCGAGCGCGGCGCTGGTCCCCGCTGGCGCGAAGCTGCGGGCGGTCAGGACCTCGAGCGCGGTGGCCTCGCCGCCTGATTCAGTTTCTTCGTCAGGTTCGAAGAGTTCGCCTTCGCCCTCTTCGGGTTCGCGCACTTCCACGTCGTCGTCGGCCGGGGCGGTGGCCGCGAGGCTCTGGCCCAGAAAGTGGGCTCGGTAGAGGGCGTCGAAGACCTCGCGGCGATCGGGTGCTGGCGCGAGTGTTGCGAGCGCGGCGTGGTAGATGTCGCTCATGTTGCGCGGCCCCAGAAGGCCGACCGCCGCGACGAAGTTTTGGGTTTGCTCCGGCGCCACGGCAAAGCCCGCCGCACGAAGGAGTGATCCGAACGAGACAAACGGTTCGGCCGCGCGGGGGACGGGTGCGAACGGTTCGGTTGCTGCCATGGCCAAGATGCTCCTCAGCGCGCGTGCCCCGGATGGCCATCGCGGCGGAGGCCAAGGGTGCGTTGCCACGGTACGGGGCGGCTTTGCCATCCACAACGGGGCAATGCGCTCGGCCCTTGACGAACACCCTGCGCCAAAGGATGGCTTGGGCGGTAGCTGGAGGGCTAACTTATGCGTGCGGTCCCGTTCACTTGCGTCCTCGTGTTGCTGACGGCGTCTGCCGCAGCCCAGCCGACGCCGGCCAAACCCTCGTTCGATTGCGCGAAAGCGAGCACGGCGACAGAGACAGCCATTTGCGACAACGCCGTTCTGGCGCACCTCGATACCGAGCTTTCAAGGTTTTATCGCCGAGCGCGGGAACGGGATGACACGGAAGACAAAGCCGCTTTGCTCGACAGCCAGCGCCAGTGGCTCAGCACCCGCGACGGGTGCGACGCAAAGATCGAATGCCTCATCGACTCCTATCTCGGCCGGCTTGATGATCTGTCGGAGGGGCAGGAGACCATCGCTGACTGGTTTGGCGAGTACGAAGGCCCCTTCGGCGAGAACGACATCACCATCACCCAAGAGGCAAACGATCAGATCAGGGTGCAGCTCCTCGGCGGCACCGGGAACTATACCTGTGATTTCGGACCCGGTGTGGGGACGAGGGACGGCCAAACGCTCACAGTTGCCGGCAGTGATGAGGCGGACCAGCTGACGCTGTGGCGGGCGGGGTCGGCGTTTTACGTGCCGGATACGGCCGCCAATGAGGCGGTGTTTCAGAACTCGTGCGGGGCTCGAGCGCCGGCCCTCGCGGGCTCGATGTTCATGCCACGCTAAGACGCGGCTTCGCGGCAGCACCTGGTGGTGGGCGGCTGATCGCTATCCGTCCAAGCGGCACGCCATCGCCTCGATCATGGCGTTTGCGCTGTAAGCGCCCAGAACTTGCGAGGTTAGGCGACCTTTCAACGTCACGGCCAGGAGGTTGGCCCAGTCGCCGCTTGCCATCATCAACTCAGGGCCTGACCCGCAGTCGCGTAGGCCGCCGACGATGTAGGACCAGCCGATTTTGTGGTTCGAGACGCCGCGCATGGTGGCGACTTCGGTGAGCTTGCCGCCGGTGTATCGCCAAACCCGCAGCGTTTTGGCGAGATGAGGCCGGTCGACGTAGGCCACCTCGATGGCGCCATCGCCATCAAGGTCGGCCGCCGCCACCGGTGCGAGCCAGCGAAACGAGCGGCCGATGAAGGGTGTCGACGCTTTCCGGCCATCCGCGGTCCACACCGCAAGCCGCGCACCGAGATCGCGATGGGCCTCGACGACAACCACCTCCGGCTGACCGTCGCCCGTGATGTCCCAGAGGCGCGGGGCGACGTCCTCAAAGACGAGTTCGGTGGGGAGCTCAAAGCGGACAGACGTGCCGTCGCTCACCTCGACGACGAGGGCGCCATACTCCACTGCATCGCCCAGCACACCGTGGGCGTAGCGGGTGGTGGGGGCCTCATAGCGGGCTGCCACCACTTGTGCGGAGGCGGCTGATGCCCACACGCTCGCTGCCAGGCCAGCGGCGGCCGCGATGACCCGAATGCACCAAATGCCCGCCATCGCGCCCTCCCGATCAATTGGATTGGCATAGCACGTGATGTGGACGGCGCCGATGTTTCTCGGCCCGGCATCGCCCCCGCGCCAGGTCTAGGCTAAAGAAGGCGGGCGGCGCATTTCAACCCGGCCGCGAGCCGCTGCCATTCCGCTGAACCATGCTCAAACAGTTCTCTCTTCCCGCGCTCTACATGGGCCTGCTGGCAGCCTTCGTCGGTTACTCGTCGTCCTTTGCCATCATCTTGGCGGGGCTGAAGGCCGTCGGGGCGACGGATGGGCAGGCGGTGACGGGTCTGTTTTTCAGCACGCTAGGCATGGGGCTGTGCAGCGTTTGGTTTGCGCTGAGCACACGCACGCCCGCGGCGGTGGCCTGGTCGACGCCGGGAGCGGCCTTCTTCGCGGCCGGAACAGTTCCAGCCGGGGGCTTTGCAGAAGTGGTTGGGGCGATGATCGCGTGCGCCGTTCTGATCATCCTCACTGGCCTCATTCCGCTGCTCGGCCGGGCGGTCGCGGCGATCCCCAAACCGATTGCGAACGCGATATTGGCAGGTGTGCTGCTGCAACTTTGCTTGGCGCCTGCTTTGGCGTTGGGTGAGATTCCGCTCCTTTTTCTGCCGGTTCTGGCCGCATGGCTCGTGGGGATGCTGGTGAGCCGCCTGGCCGCCATGCCGTTCGCCGTCGTCGCGTTTGCGGCAGTTTTGGCCTTTGCGGTGGAGCCTTCCGGCCCCGGGGCGACAGGGCCGACGAGCCTCTTGCCGGACTTGGAGCCGATTGTTCCGGCGTTTTCGGTGCAGGCGATGTTCTCGCTCGCGCTCCCGCTTTTTTTGGTGACGATGGCGGGCCAAAATATTCCGGGCTTTGCAGTGCTGGAGCTGCATCGTTATCCGGTGAACCGCCCGCGGCTTTTGCAGAAAACAGGGCTGATGAGCTTCCTCATTGCCCCGTTTGGCGCGCTGCCGGTGAATATGTCGGCCATCACTGCGGCGATGATGGCCGGTGAAGATGCCGGGCGTGATCCGGCGGTACGGTATTGGGCGGCGGTGGTGTCCGGCCTTGGCTATGTGTCGCTGGCGTTTGGTGCGGTGCTTGTGGGCGCGCTCGCGAGCCGCTCCCCGCCGCTCCTGATCACTGGCGTTGCGGGGCTAGCGCTCATCCCAGCGTTCGTCGCCGCGCTGTCGGCCGCGTTCGGCGACGCCGAGCAGCGCGAAGCCCCGGCGCTGACCTTTCTGATCGCTGCGAGCGGCATGACGCTTTTGGGGGTGGACGGTGCGTTTTGGGGCATCGTGGTTGGCGCGGTTGTGTGGATCGCGAAAAGCACCGCCATGCGAAGAAAAACATGAAGCCGCGAAGGGAGTCGTTAGGGTCGAGTTGCTTCTGACACGTCTTTTTCTGACTGGCGCGTGGTGGATAACCCCTGGGCCCCGAGGCTTAGCGGGCGACCTCTAAGACGGCATCGAGTTGGGGCGCCATGTAGTTCAGATCATCTGAATCCTTCAGAGCTACGCCGATTGCCCGCTTGAACGCTGTCGGCCACGGTTCTCCCTGGCTGTTCAGGAGCGTTGCAGCCTCGGCCCACTCCACCGTTTCGGCAATCCCCGGCGCCTTCGCGAGCGGTTCTGCCCGCAGCCGGGTGACCGCTGCGACTACTTTGTCGGCCGTATCGCGCGTGACGGCGGAGGCGCGCATCATGACGATGGCTGCCTCGCGGGCCGCATCCGGATAGTCGATCCAGTGGTAGACGCAGCGTCGGCGCAGCGCCTCGTGCAACTCGCGCGTTCGGTTTGAGGTAAGCACCACGACGGGCTGGGTTTCGGCACGGACGGTGCCAGTTTCGGGGATGGAGATCGTGAAGTCGGATAAGAATTCGAGCAGGAACGCCTCGAATTCGTGATCCGCGCGGTCGATTTCGTCGATCAGGAGGACTGTATCGCGGGGGGAGCGCAGAGCTTCCAGCATCGGGCGGGCAAGCAGGAATTGTTCACCGTAGACGTTAACGTACTCATCGCCTGCCTGCCGGATGGCGAGCATCTGGCGCGGATAGTTCCACTCATAAAGGGCCGCCGCGCTGTCGATCCCTTCGTAGCACTGAAGGCGGGTGACGTTGCGGCCAAGGATCGATGCGATCGCTTTGGCCGCTTCGGTCTTGCCCACGCCCGGGGCGCCCTCTAGCAGCAGCGGCTTGCCAAGCGCGAGCGCCAAGTATGCGGCGGTGGCTAAGTCTTCGCCGGCCAAGTATTGCGCATCGCGGAGGGCGGCGGAGAGACCGGCCGGCGAGGAGATGCCGGCAATGTTTTCTCGGATGGGCATTGTCGCGTGTGCGCCTTCATCAGATCGGAGCAGTTTTGCATAGGCTGGAGCCTGCGCCCATCCGGATTCGTGCCGGAGGGTATGCTCGTTCGCGCAAATGCGCAGGGGGCGACCGATGCCACGTTCTCTCCCACTTTATCGGCGATCCTGTGCTCCGGATCACAGCGCGCGGCTCCGCTGGATGCCACCTTCGCACAGAAGGAGATGGCAGGAGCACGACCCATGGTCGATCGCACATTCAGGAACTACCGCGAGTCGTTCACCGGCACGGATGAGGACGACAGTGCCGAATTCTACGATGGGGCCGGCACCATCGACATGGGCGATGGCGACGACTGGGTGTGGGTGAGCGATCCCGTCGATTTGATCGACATGGGTGACGGTCAAGACAGCTTGATGGCGTTCGACGATGTCGACGAGATCGACATGGGCGACGGTGACGACTGGATTTACTTGCTGACCACCGGCAACAGCTCCAACACGGATGATGCCACCAACATCGAAGTTCTCGACCTGGGCGCGGGTGACGACAAGATCCGCAGCCTCGATCTCACAGGGACCATTGATTTTCTGGACGCCGGTTCCGGCAATGACACGATTTCCATTGACGAGGCCATCGACGTCGATCTGGGCACAGGCGACGACGTCTTTAGCGCCGACTACGTGTCTGACCTTGATGCCGGCGATGGCAAGGATGAGGTCACGCTCGTTGAAGGTGCCGGCACAATCGATATGGGCGACGGCAACGATGACCTGACGATCACCGGGCCGATCTCTGGCGAGATCGACCTTGGCGATGGGCACGACACGTTCGAATACATCCTGGCAAGCGACGACACGGCGACCAATTTCTATGTCGACGGCGGCGACGGCTCGGACACGCTCATCCTTACGCTGGGTGACGACTGGGATGTTTCGGTCTCCAGCGGTACGATCACGTTGACCAATGACGATACTGGCGAGAGCGCAGATATCAGCTACGACAATTTGGAAAATCTGATTGTCGAAAGCTACGATGATCCTGGTGTTCAGACCGATATCTATATTTTGATGTAGTCGTTTGTGGTCCGGTGACCTGCAGGAGAGATTTGACACCTCTGCCAGACAACGCCGCGGCTTTTCCGCCGTAGGCGCGACTGGGGTGGGCTCAACGAATGGCTTAACTCTGGGTCATCGCTTTGCATCAAAGATCGCGCCTAGAAATTCGATGATGAGAGTGCTGGCGAGTAGGCTGGTCTGACCGTTGACGTCGACCATTGGGTTGACCTCGACCACGTCGAAACCCACGACATTGCCGCGCTGGGCAAGCCCCTGCACGAGACTGCGGACCTCATGGTAAAGCAATCCATCGACAGTCGGTGAGCCGGTCCCGGGGGCGATCGACGGACAAAACCCGTCGATATCAATACTGACGTAGACGTTCCCCAGCACCGGCAAGTTGTCGAGGATTGCTGGCACACCGCGTTCGCGGACTTGCTGGCGGGTAAAGATGCGCGAGCCGGCGGCTTCCGCGGTGCGGAATTCATGCTCGCGGGAGCGCACGTCGCGGATACCGATTTGCGCCATGTTGCGGACGAAGTCGTGCTCCATCGCGCGGCGCATGGGGCTGCCGTTGGCGTATCGGATGCCTTCGACTGCATCGACCCAATCGAGGTGCGCATCGATTTGAACGATGTCCAACTGCCCTAGGCGCTCGAACGCGCGAATACAGGGATAGGTGATGGAGTGATCCCCACCGACCAGGATTGGGAACACATTGCGGTCAATCATTGCGCCGACTGACTCAGTAATCTTTGTCATGTTACGGTCGATATCGTAGTACGCGATGTCGACATCGCCGCAATCGACCATACGAACTCCGTCTAAGAAACGCTTTTGCTGGTTGATATCCCAGTAGCCTTGTTGGTTCGCCCCACCCCAGGTGGAGTAGCGGACGGAATTTGTCCGGATATCGCGCGGGCCGAAGCGCGTGCCAGGGCGCCAACTGTTGCCAGCGTCGTAGGGAATGCCGAGGAAGCCGACGTCAGCCTCTAGCGTTGCGAAATGTTCATGAATAGGGAGCTTCATAAATGATGTAATGCCAACACTTGGCATGTTGGCCGAATAGCGATCAGCGGTCATACTTCACTCAATATTGCGATCGAAAAGGATACGAGGATGTTTGCGGCAGCGTCGCCCTGCGCCCCCTGAGAGCACAGCCTCTATAATTGCATTTCCTCACTAAATGCTTCCATTCTCTCGATGTCGCGATACGCCAACCCACCCAGGAGCGCCATCGATCTTATGGTCAATACAGTATCAATGTCGGAAATGAGCAAAGATGATTACCAACGGCGCGTTGTCGACCAAGGCGGTGTTGTGCTCCTGCCCGTCGGCGCCGTCGAGCAGCACGGCTACCATCTCCCGCTGGGTACTGATTGGTTACTGTCGGACTACATGGCACGCGAGGCTGCGGTCAGATTAAACGGCGTCGTTGCGCCGCCTATTATGTATGCGTCGCGGTCGCAAATTCGTACGGGTGGAGGGCCGCACCAGTGTGGGACTGTGAGCCTTGACGGTCAGACTTTGATTGGACTGGTCAAGGAGGTGATCAAGGAGCTAGCTCGCCATGGTGCACAGAAGATCGCTGTGATCGACTCGCACTTTGAGAACCGATTCTTCTTGGACGAATCATGTTATCAAGCCATCCGCGAGCTAAAACTCGCCGGCATCGACAACGTGAAAATTGTAAAGATGCAGTTTGCGGAAGGTCTGACCGACGAAACCAGGGCTAAGGCGTATGAAGGTATCCCATTCGCTGGCCGACATCTCGAACATGGCGGCTTCTACGAAACAGCGTTGATGCTTCATGCCTACCCGCATCTAGTGACGATGGCGAGCATCCCCGAGGAAGACTTACCTCAGTTTCCGCCCTACGATGTCTTTCCTGAGCAGCCGGATTGGGTACCAGAGTCTGGCAATCTCTCGTCGGGAAAACTGGCCACCGCAGCACGGGGCAAACTCATGATGGATGAGATGCTCGAAGCTCTGGTGGATGCGTTGCGCCAGGAATTTCCTGACATCAGCCCTTAGCTTCCCGATACACTGTCGTTGCATCAACTTCCAAGTCCGGGCCTGTCTTGGGATGGTCTGAGGCTGTGACCGATAGGAAATTCAAACAGGACCAATAAGATCATGATATCAATGACTTAACTCATTCGCGTGATGCCAATCACACGCTTTATCCGCCGGTGACCACACATGTTTGATCGTTCAAGGGCTCAAGCAACAGGAGGTTATCATGAGCTGGTGGACTGATTTCACTGACAGGGCTGAAGCCTTCACCAAAGGTATTCGTAGCCAACTTGATGATTATGCGCACGTGGCTGGAACGCTACTCGAAGACTCATGGGATCAAGTGAGCGACGAGGCGAGCGGGTTCAGGACCAATGGGCATAACGGCGTGTTGGATGCCTGGGACAGCGGGTTCGATGGGTTGAAGTATTTTTCCGGCGCGACCGACCGCAAGTAGCTCAAGCCGGATCCATCCATAACACGACTGGGCGGGTCAGCAGCGACACCGCGCGTGATTTATGCTCTTGCATCTGTTTCAACCGCTCGACAAGCGTGGGCGGTCCGGGCTGGGTGGACCGCAAAGAACGCTACGGCGGGATCCCGTTCATCATTGTTGCGCCGCTGCTCCTTTAGTGAGCTCTGCAAAGAGCGGCCCAAGCTCTAAAGCCGGGGCCCGGGCTTTGCCCCGCCATTGTCGCGCAGCCCGCGCAGCACCTTGTCAGGCGTGATCGGCAGGTCGTAGACGCGCACGCCGACCGCGTTGAAGACGGCGTTGGCGATCGCAGGGAGTACGGGGTTGGCGCACATCTCGCCAGGGCCCTTGCCGCCATACGGTCCATCCGGCGCCGGCCGCTCCAGGATCGCGATGTTGTGGGTCACCACATCGCCCGGCCCGGGCATGAGATAGCCGTTGAAATCCTCAGGTCCCTCGCGGCGGTCCGGATAGTAGGGCTCGGTGGTTTCGAACAGGGCGTGGCTCATCCCCATCCAGGCGCCCCCCACCAACTGCTGCTCGACAAGGCGGGGGTTGAGCGCGCGGCCGACCTCGTAGGCAGAGTTCATCTCCAAAACCGTCACCTCGCCGGTTTCGTCGTCCACCTCCACATCGACCACCATCGCGGCGTGGGCAAAGCATGAGACCGGCGTCATCTCGCCGGTTTCCGGGTTCACGTCCGACAGGGGAATGAGGAAAATCCCGCGCCCGGAGACGGTCTTGCCCTGCTTGAACTGGGCGGCGCCGGCAGCCTCGGCGGTGGTGATGGAGCGTGAGGGCGCGCCGCGGACGTGGATGTTGCCTTTGCCGTCGGTGACAAGGTCGGCAGCGTTGACCTCAAGCTCCTCCGCGGCGGCCTCCAGCATCACCGCGCGCGCTTCCTTGGCGGCGGCGATGACGGCGTTGCCCACACGGTGCGTTCCCCGAGACGCGAACGAGCCCATGCAGTGGGGACCGGTGTCGCTGTCGGCGGTATCGACATAGACATCCTCCACCGGCACGCCGAGCGTTTCGGCCGCGATCTGCCGTGTGACCGATTTCATGCCTTGGCCGAGGTCGATGGAAGACAGCGCCACCATGAACTTTCCATCGGGATTGGAGTGGACCAGCGCCTGCGATGGATCGCCGCCCAGGTTCATGCCGATGGGATAGTTGATGCAGGAAAACCCGCGGCCTTTGTGGATTGCCATTGTCGCCTCCCGAGGCCCGTCAGAATGGGCGAACTGGCGCTCAACTCGCAAGTCCTTCCGTCTGTTACGGCACGCGCGGCTTGGCCTTCTCTGCCATCAAGCCCAAGCGGCGCTCGCGGTGGAAGACGTAGAGCCCCGCCGCCAGGATAATCGCCGTGCCGCAAAAGGTCAGCGCGTCGGGCCACTCATCGAAGATGACGTAGCCAAGTACGGTGGCGGCAAAAATCTCCAGATACTGGAACGGCGCCAGGAGGCTTGCTTCCGCCAGCCGCACGGCGAGCGTGAAGAGGAACTGGAAGAAGGTCGCCAACGACCCAAGGAGGAGGAGCAAAATCCACTCCTGCCCTGTTGGCATGGTCAGTGCGAGGACGGGCACGCCGGACGCGATGCCGAGCGCACAGCCCACGCCCAGGAAGGCGGTCGCAAAGGCACCGCTGACCGCTTGGGTGCGCAGCGGGTCGAGGCTGCCGCGCATGGATCGCAAAACGGTCAGTACGCCGGCAAACCCGGCGGCGGAGAAGAGGGGAAGGACTGCGGCCCAGCCAAACTCGGTGACGTTGGGCCGCAAAACCACGAGCGTGCCGAACAGCCCCACCGCGAGGGCGGCGCGGCGATGCCATCCGACCCGCTCACCCAAGAAGACAACGCCAAACCCGGTCAGGATGAGCGGCGCAACGAAGAAAATTGCGATGGCGTTGGCGAGCGGCAGGTAGAGGAGCGAGATAAACAACGTCGCGACCGAGCCTGCCATCAGCGCGCCCATGAAGGTGAGCCGGGGCAATGCTGCGACCACCGCTGGCGTGGCGATCTGACGGCGCAGTGCTGTGAGGACGGTGAACAAGATCACCGTCTGAACGCAGTACCGGATGAAGGCGATCTGCAGCGGGCTCATGGATGCGCCTAAAAACTTGGCAATGGCATCGAGCGATGGAACCGCGAGCACCGCGGCGATCATCAGCGCCATGCCCTTTAAGTTGTCACTGCCAGTGGGTGTTGCCGCGACTTGAGCCATGGCCCGGCGTACCGCGAATGCCCGCGCAACACCAATGCCGTGCCGCATGGTTTGCAATGCGCACGCCGCGCGGCGGCCGTCGGACGCAAACTGTTATGTCGCATACCTATGGCTCAGTTGGCCTCTGCGTTCGTTAACATCTGGGGAGGGTCAAACATGTCGTCGGAGGTTCCACTCGATTTTGACCAGCTGGGTGCCATGAAGGCAGAATTCGCGCAGACCACGCGGGAGACATCTGTCGCACCGCATGCGGCGGCCACGGGCGAGGCCACCGCGGACGGCCGCCCCGCCACGGAAGACAGGGCAGACGAGAAATCGGCCCGCTCGCTCAACGCGTTCGCCGCTGAGGTTGCCGCGATCGGTGTCCGCCTCGCCGGGCAACTCGACGAGGGTGGTGCGACGTACACGGGTGGAGTACCCGCCGGCCCGGAGGTTCGCGAGAGCGTCGCCTCCTATCAAGCGACGATTGCCGACCTGTTTGGCTTTAAAGTGCGCTGAGACAGAGCGTGAGATAAACGCGCCCCACTGAGCGCCAGCACGGGCACTGAGACTTACCGACGACGCATTCCGGAAACTGACGAGAAGCGCCTGGGTGACCTGCGGCGCTCATCGGGGGGTGAGGCAGGCGGCGGCGCGCCGGCGGGCTCCAGCGATGGCTCGGGCTGGCGCGGTGTGGCCCCGGACGGCACGGGCGTTGCGGCCGGTTGCGGTTGAGGGACTGGGGCGCGGGCCGGCTCGACCGGGCGCGCGGGCTGCGGCGCGGGCATCGGCCGGATGAACTCGTCCATCGGGGTTGCTTTGTCGCCGCCGCCATAGCTTTGCCGCGCAAAACCTTCCACGCGGCCGTGCTCGTCGAGCGCGGTGTAGTTGGGGATTTGGCCGCGCGCGCCTTCGCCGCCGCCTGTCATGGAGGCCATCTCCTGAAGGTGCGGGGCCAGCTTTACGCCGGCCTTCTCCGCCGCCACCTGGCAGCATTCGATGAGCGCGCAGTTTTTGGCCACGCGCCTGTGGGCCTTCATGTCGCCGTCGCGGTAGGCATTCATGATGCGAAACTCGATGGGGTTTAGGCCAAGCTCGTGCGCGACCACGTCAAGGTGGGATTCCACCGAATAGTCGACGCCGGTGATGCCGAACCCTCGCATGGCGGTCGCCGGCGTGCGGTTGGTGTAGACACAGTAGACGTCGGCGTAGACGTGCGGGATTGTGTAGGGTCCCGGCAGGTGCCCGACGCATTTGACGATGGCGTAGGACGACAAACGCGTGGTCGCGCCGGCATCGAAGTAGCCTTTGAGCTGCATCGCCACGATGCGCCCGTCCGCCATCGTGCCCGTCTTGATGTACCAGCGCTCGGCGCCGCGGGGCGCGCCCACCTGCATCTCTTCGGCGCGGTCGAACTGGTATTTGACCGGACGACCGGTGAGCATGGTGCCCAAGATGGCGAGCGGCTCGTGAAGCGAATCGACCTTGCCGCCGAACCCGCCGCCCACCGTGCCGCCGATAAAGTGTAGCCTTGCCGAGGACACATCGAGGAGCTTGGCCGCAGTGCCGAGCGAGAAAAACAGGCCCTGGGTCGAAGTGTAACAAACAAAGCGATTGTTGGTTTCAGGCGCGGCGATGGCACCGCATGTTTCCATGGGTGCCTGCTCGATGGGGCTCATCTGGTAGCGCTTTTCGATGACGTGGTCGGCCTCAGCGAAACCGGCCTCCACGTCGCCAAAGCGCAGCTTTTGGTGGTTATACTTGCCGTGATAGACGAAGAGGTTGTCGGGGTACGGCGGATTGACCACCGGGGCCCGCGGCGCAATCGCCTCCTCCACATCCAAGACGTGAGGCAACACCTCGTAGTCCACCCGAACCGCGGCGCAGGCTTCGCGCGCTTGGCGCTCTGTGTCGGCAATGATGGCAACGACCGGCGCACCGCGATAGTTGCAGTGCTCGGTGTGCAAGAGCGGCTCATCGTCGAGGCCGAAATCGCGCAGCGAGAGCAAGGTGTTGAGGTTGCCCGGCACGTCGGCCCCGGTGACGACGCGCAGGACGCCGGGCATTTTCTCGGCGGCGGAGGTGTCGATCCGCCGGATGCGCGCGTTGTGATGGGGCGAGCGCACGCAGCGGATGTGGCACAGCCCGTCAAACAGGTGGTCGTCGTAGAACGGCGAGCGGCCGGTAACGTGTCCGACCATGTCTTGGCGCTGGGTGGGTTTGCCGACCTCGTTAAGGTTGTCGTCGCGCTCGTCGGCGAAGAGGTCTTTGCGCATTTCAACGGGCATGAAGTGAACCTTTCGCCGACCTAAAGACCCAACAGCAACAGGAGCGCGCCCCAGCCCAGGACGCTGACCATGGTGGCGAAGAGTAGGGCAACCCGCACACCGTACCGTTCGTTCTGGGTGGCGCAGCGTGCGCCATAAAAGCCCGCGCGGCGCATGGCGATGCGGCCTACGAACGGCCCCACAGCAAGCCAGGCGGCGCAGATGAGGACCATGACCGCAATGGCGGCTTGGGCCTCTGTCATCGGGATGATGCTCTCAATACCCATCTACGCGGCCTGTTGGCCTGACGCGGTCATCACAGCGGCGATGATGGCCTCGTAGCCGGTGCAACGGCACAGGTTACCGGAGATGGCTTCCACGACCTCATCGCGCGTCGGCCGCGGATTGTCGCGTAGGAGCGCCGTTGCCGACATGAGCATGCCGGACGTGCAGTAGCCGCACTGGGCCGCAAAGTGGGCCATGAAGGCTTCCTGGACGGGCGAGAGTTGCCCGCCTGCCAGGCCGGCGACGGTCTCCACCGACTGCCCCTCGATGGTTTCGGCGAGGGTCAGGCAGGCAAGGCGTGGCGCGCCATCAATAATGACGGTGCACGCGCCACAGGTCCCCTGCCCGCACCCATATTTGGGCGTGAGATCGCCAACGCCCCGTCGCAGCACATCCAGAAGGTTCTCGCCTTCGTCGACAAATACCGCCTTGTCGGAGCCGTTGTGGACGAACTGGATCGGCTTTTTGCGGGCCATCAGATGAGCTCCGACAACAGGCGCGACAGGTGCACGCCAGCAACCTCGCGACGGTACCAGCCGGAGGCGTGGCTGTCGTCGCGTGGGGTGAAGCCATCGGCCGCGGCAGCGGCTGCCCTGGCGATGGTTTCGGCGGAGAGCGGGTGCCCGGCGAGCGCGCGTTCGGCGCCGTTTGAGCGCGCGGGTTTATCGGCCATCCCGTTGAAGACAATGCGCGGGTTGTCGACGCGGCCGCCCCGGCGCGGCACCACGGCCGAGATCGACATGAGCGACACTCCCTTGGGCTTCACGCGGGTGATCTTTTTGAACGCGAGCCCATCGGCGGGCGGCGTGACCAGGATTGCCTCCACGATGCTGCGGGGTGGGGATCGTAACACGTCCTCGACGGAAGTGCGTCGGCCATCGCCAAGCTCCACCTGTGCGCCGCACGCCAAAAGCGCCCCAGCGAAATCGCCGTAGGGCTGCTCGGCAAAGAGGTTGCCAGCGGCGGTCGCAGCGGAGCGCACCTGGGGGCCGCCGATGACGCGGGCCACTGGCGCGAGGAAGGCAAGCTCTCGGCTGCGGGCGATCTCGCGCATGGTCACATGGGCACCGATCCGCACGGCGCTGCCTTCAAGTCGGACCTGGGACAGCTGCGGGTCCGTGACGCGAATCAGCGTTTCAACGTCCGGGTTGGCTTCATTGATGGCGCGCATGAGCGTCGTGCCGCCGCCCATATAGTGGGCGCCGCGGCCTGCGCTGAGTGCGCGGTTGGCCTCCGCGATTGTGCCGAAGGTTTGCACTGAAACTGGCATAGCGATCCCGATGCGTCGCCAACGTTAGCGCACTTCTAAAGTGAGGGCATAGCGAAGGGTCTCAAAACGGGCCGGCGGATGTGGGCTTTTCCATCGCGGGCATTGGCACGGCCACGGGCATCATAAGAAACCCCTATATACCACATAATATATTGTAATTTATTGGCTTTTTGCCCTCACCCTGTGCCCCTCATCACACTTTCGCACGCTTTTGCCGCCCGCGGTCGGCGTTTGTGACCCCGATCACAGCGCCCCCACCCATCGCCAGCCATCTTCTGAT
>CAKZYH010000512.1 GCA_937884725.1 uncultured Paracoccaceae bacterium | reverse complement strand
TGTCGGTGACTGTGAAAGGTTTGAAGTAGTCTTCGAACCAAGACGGCAGGTTGATGTGGGGCCGGTAGGATGCCGGCAACGTGTCCGTCATGGCGCAAAACGTTGGCGGTGCTTCCCGCAGGTCACTGCGCATTTGCCGGACACTTCCGACGCGCACAGTGCCGCCGTAGCGCACCAGGGGACGCAAGATGTGAAAGATCGTCTGGTCTAAGCGGTATTCGTGTCGCATTCGCCATGAGTAAGTGAAGGCTTTCTTGGCGAGTGCCCGTTTTCGGCGTCGGAACGTAAGAATATCCCGGACAAATGGTACGACCTCATCGAGGGGCTCCTTCGGCCATTCCACGAGCTTCTGCCCGTCGAGATCGCACAGCCGCAGGTCAGGCATCAGCCGGCCTTCCTTGCCAGCATCATCGAAGTAGGGCGTACCCAGGATCGGGATGGTGAGCGACAGCAGACCCGGAATTGGGATATCCGGATGTTCCAGAATGAGGTCGAATTGATCGCTGACCTCAGCCATCGTTTGTTGGCTGAAATCAAAAATCACGCCGTAATCGAAAATAATTCCGTACTCGGCGCACGCTCGCGACAGTGTTGCAGGGTCGGACAGCAAGCTGTGGCGCTTGTTGAATGTTTTCAGAACTGCCGGGTCGAGCGACTCCACGCCTGAGAACAGCGCCTTGCAGCCGTTGTCCGCGACAAACTTGAGATTTTCGGGCTTAGCGAAGAAATCCATGGTTACCAGCGCGCCCCAACCCTGAAACGCACCGCGGCGCCAGTATTCGCCTAGGAGTTCAGTCCGCGCGCGGAAGCTTTTTCGGTCATTGCCATAAAAATTGTTGTCGAGCAGCATCAGTGCGCGGACCGGCCCTAAGGCTTCAATCTGAGCGATGATCGAGGCCTCAGTGTGCGATTTGTAAGGGCGGCGCTCGCCGGACAGAGAGCAAAAGGCGCACGCAAAGTTGCAGTTCGTCGTGGTCTCGATGGAGCCGGCGAGCCGTGACCCTCCGCAAAGGTCGTACGCCGGCGCCGCAGCATGTGCGATGTGATCGGGGCCCAACACATCGTCGATCAGGTCATTAATGTCGTCCACGTCGCCTAGGCAGACGTGATCGAAGAATTCAGCGCACGGCCGGGGCAATGCGCGCGCGATTGGACCGCCGATGATTGTGACAACGCCAGGCCGAAAATGGCGCACATAGGCGCATAGCTGCCGGGTTCGGTCGAAGGCGTTTGTTAGCCCTGTGAAGATGACAATGTCGGGCCAGGCGTAGGTTGCCGGATCAAGTAACGCGCCGTGGTACACTTCATCATGTACGCGAACATCAACCCGGCGTCTGTTAAACGCACCAGCGAGGTAATAAGGCGCCATGGCGCGCGGGATGAAGAGTTTCGTGGGCGTCGAGGACCGTCCGGGGTGCACATAGGCGTTGACGATCAAAACGCGTGGCTTGGCCCGGCTGCGAGTCATGTCGCAACGCCTACCCGTAACATATCGCCGCCCATCTCACTTACTGCGATTGTTTCGGCTCGGGGTGATAGCGGGCGCCTTTTCGGAAAATGTGCGCCGCCTCGTAGTGGATCCCGCCGAGCACCTTCAGCGAGGACATGCGCGTCTTGCGCAGCGCGCTCAAAATGTTTCGGTCGGTCAATTCAAGCCGTTCGCCGAAAAGGCTCGCGGCCATCGTTGGTTTCCCGCGGCTGTGCTGGAAGATGCGCACTGACGCTTTGTCTCCGGGCCAGCGGACCTTGAAGTTGTAGGTCTGTTCCATGTTTTGAAACGGCGAGACATAGAAAATCTTCTCGGCCGTCTGCGTGATGCTCCCTCTTTCGCCGCTCTCCGACTGCACCGGGCAAGTATAGTGGTGTATGCCGCCAAAGGTGTTGCGCACTTCGTAGATAATCCCGCTCGGCGTGCCGTCCGCACCGCTGAGGAAAAAGACGCTGAGCGGGTTAAACACGTGGCCAAGCACCCGCGGGAACGCGAGGAGGGTGATCTCACCCGATGCGTCCACGCCGTTCGCGTCGGCGAGCGCCTCAACGCTCTCAAGGAGACTCGTCTTCTTAGTATCGCGCGGCGGGCCGTGTTTTTTCTGATGGATGGACAAAAGGTTCGGGCGGTCGACACTGAACAGCCTTGCCATCCGGCCCGCATCGCCAAGCTGCCTCAGGCTCACCAGGGCGTAAAGCACCTTGTACTCAAACCGGTGCCGGACACCGTCGAGCCGGGCATGCATGACGCGGCCGGTGTACAGGGCCGCGGGGGCGTTCATGCAGAACCCTCAAGCGCCTGTTTCACAGGCTGCGCCGCGATTTGCGCGCCAACCGCAAGGCCCGAGGCCAGGCCGTCTTCATGAAACCCATCCGCCGTCCACGCGCCGCAGTGCCAAACGCCGCCGCGACCCTGGATCGCCGGCAACGCGCTTTGCGCGGCAACGGCAGCGCCGTTCAGCTCGAAGTGTGACAGTGTCCAACGGCCAAACGTGGTTCTGGTTGCCGGCTCCTTTTGCGGATTAACCGTCACAAACAGCGGCATTGCCTTTGGAACACCCTGAAGGCGGTTCAGCCAGTACGACACCGAGCTCTGTTCACCACCCGACTGGTCCCGCGACAAGCAGACATTCCAGGCGGCCCAGAGCGCGCGCTTGGGCGGCATCAGCGCGGGGTCGCGGTGCAGAACCACCTCGTTGGGTTGGTAAGAGATCGCGCCCAATGTGCCGCGCTCCATCCCGTCGGCGTCAGCCAGAATGCGCAGCGTGTCGTCAGGGTGCGTGGCGAAGATGACGGTGTCGAATAGCTCTTCGCGACCCGCCGCATCGCGCACAATAACTCCGCCATCCGCGCGCCGTTCTACGCGCTCGACCGGTGTTGCCACGCGCACATCGTTAATGGTGCTGACGAGCGGCTCCACATAGCGCGCGCTGCCGCCAATGATCGAACGCCAGGAGTGGGCCTGTAGGTAAAGTAGCCGATGCCGCTCCAAAAAGACGCAAAGCCGCCCGACCGGAAATTCAGCCGCGGCATGGGCTGGCACCGACCAGATCGCGCACACGAGGGGAAACCCGTAAAGTCGCGCGAATGTTGGCGAGAGACCAGCCTCGCTAAACCATGCCTTCAGCGGTGTCGTGGACGTTGGCTCGTCGCGGGCAATGCGTTTTGCAAAGCTGTTGAAGCGCAGGATTTCGAGAAACAGACGGCGGCGTTCGGTTGAAAGGCCGTTGCGCAGCCAGCCCCGTGGATCACGCTTGCCCGTCCAGGACCAATCAAACCCGTCCTCGGCGCTGACGCCGAAACTCATGGAGGTGCGGCGGGATTTGACGCCGAGTTTGCTGAACAGATCGCACAACTGCGGATAAATCGCTGGTGCGAACACCATGAAGCCGACGTCAGCCGCAACCTCGACGCCATCATAGTCCACCGGGATAGTCATCGCGTGGCCGCCGGGGCGGTCTTCGGCCTCAAAGAGCGTCACCTGGCAGCAGTCGTTGAGGGCGGCGGCAGCGCCGAGCCCAGCAACGCCGGAGCCAACGATCGCAACCCGGTGGCGCTTTCCGCCGGTGATGCGCGCTGGGCCGCCAGTGGGCCCCTGCGGGAAAAATCCATCATCAAGCTTGATAGCGATCTCCCCCAAAGGCGCGCGGGTAGGCCCAAAAGACGCGGGCGAAATCATTGCGAAATCGCGGCGCTCTTGGCACACCGGTATTGGGTATTGGACCTCCGCACGATTGTAAATTGGTAGTCGTGTAAGGTTGTATGGGGTCGGTGCCGGCCATCGGGGTGTGTTCATTTTCGATGGTGGAATGGTTGAGATAATTGTAGGACGCGATGAACGAACCGACCGCTGCACGTTCCCGCCGCACTGCAGCGAAGAAGAGTCGCTCGCGATTGCCGCTCCCCCTGCTGCCGCTCAAGCCATTGTTGCGGCTCTTGCGACGCGGCAGCCTCACAATGACCCTGCCCAACGGGAGAGAGGTTGAGTGGCAGGGGGCCGAACCCGGGCCCCAAGCCAGCCTCAAGATCCACCGCTGGTCTGCAATTGCCCGGGTGGCCATGCGTGGCGATGTGGGAATGGGCGAAGCCTATGCGGCCGGTGCTTGGGACAGTCCTGACCCATCCGCGGTGCTGACGCTCTTCGCCGTCAATAGCACCCACGACGGCGATCCGTTCGAAGCCCCCGCGTGGGTTAAACCGCTGTTTGATGCGGCCGAGTGGACCCGCCGGAACACCCGCCGCCAAGCCAAGCGCAACATCGAGGCGCACTACGATCTGGGCAACGATTTTTACGCGCTGTGGCTCGATCCATCGATGACTTACTCCTCGGCCTTATTTTGCGATGGGGCTAATAGTCTGGAGGTAGGGCAGCATCAAAAATACCGGGCCATCGCCGAGCGGGCGGGCATTCGCCCCGGCGATAGCGTGCTTGAAATCGGCTGCGGGTGGGGCGGTTTTTCGCTTTACGCTGCCGAAAAACTTGGGTGCCAGGTGACCGCGCTGACGCTGTCACCCTCGCAGGCGCGCTACGTTCGCGAGTTGGTTGCGGAAAAAGGGCTGAGCGAGAAGGTCAACGTCCTTGTGAAGGACTATCGGGACGAAGTTGGCGTTTATGACCGCATCGTCTCCATCGAAATGTTCGAGGCTGTTGGCGAGGCGTACTGGCCGGCCTTCTTTGCGACGCTGCGGCGTTGCTTGCGGCCAGGCGGTGCTGCCGGACTACAGATTATCACGGTTCGCGATGATTTCTTTGAGCGCTACCGACGTGGCTCTGATTTTATCCGCACCCACATTTTCCCAGGCGGCCTGCTGCCTCCGCTGGGGCGGCTCAACGACACTGCCGCCTCTGAAGGGTTGGTGCAGGGTGGAATGCTGGCCTTTGGCGCAGACTATGATCGCACGTTGATGGAGTGGCGAGAGCGGTTCCAGGCGACAGCCGATGCCGTGGCTGCCCTTGGATTTGACGAATATTTCCAACGCAAGTGGCTGTTTTATCTTGATTTTTGTGCCGCGGGCTTTCGCAGCGGCCTGATTGACGTTCGCCAGATTGCTTTCGTCCGTCCAGCCTGACGCTTCAGCACCACGCTGGTTTCGGATCAAAGCGCGACGAAGTAGGCGGCCCAAACGCCAAGCCAAAAGTGAACCAAGATGACCCCGACGAGGTTTTTCTGCTTGAGGTAGAGGTACCCGAAGCCAAAACTTGCGACCAGCGTTACCAGAACGGCATCGATGCCGAAGGTGATGTGTAGCGAGGCAAAAACGACGCTGGCAAACGCGACGGCTTTGTGCCCGCGCTCGTCAGCTAAGAATTTTTGAAACAGATTCTGCAGAAGGCCCCGCGCGCCGACTTCCTGTAGAATGCAGTGAATAAAGTATTGCGCCATGAAGGCTGCACCGAATGCGCTGTTGTAGTCTTTGTTCGTGGCGAAGCCATCACTGATGTAAAGGTATATTAGAATCGGAATTGTGACGATAACGCATATGACAACTGCTTCTGCCAGTGATCGCCAAAAGCGTTCGCGGCGAATTCCAAGCTCATAGGGCGGAATTTTCATCAGCCGTATGACAGTGATGCTTGGAATAGCGAGGAGTAGGACAGTTTGCCACGTAAAGCTTGGGTTATAAATATCTTCAAGGTTATCCTTAACCATGTACAAAAGGCCAGTCGTGACGAGAAAAAGAGATATCGTCAGAACTAAAAAGTATCCAAATTGATTTTGTAGTGTTTTAATGGCTAGCTGTTCTTTTGTCGCTGCAAGCATCTCATCGCTCAGGCGGCGGCTCCGGCGGACCACCACGCCTGCCAGGACGCCCTTCAGTTCACCGACGACCTCGCCATGATCGGGCAACGTGTCCAAGGCGTCTGCTGGGATCATGATTACCTGACATGGCGTCTGCGCTTTCACGCTCGCCGCACGCGTACCGCCTTCTAGGAAGGTGAGTTCGCCGATGCACTCGCCCGTTTCGATCGTGTTGAGCTCCACCTCAACGTTGTCGTTGTCCTGCCGAACTGCGACAGCTGTTCCCGAAACGAGGATGAACAGATCACGCGAGGTGTCGCCTTCGCGCACGATCGGTTTGCCCGCGGCAATTCGCAAGCGCTTCGACACACTCGCAATCGAAGAGACTGCATCTTCGCCGAGTCGCGCGAACGCTTCGTGGACCGTCAGTTGTGCCGCGATGTCGTTTGCGGGGGCGGTTACTTGCACAATCCCTGCCTGCGCCAATCCAGAATCACACCCGCCGTCTTTAGGCCTTCTGCCTGTGCCCGCGATGCCGCTGGATCGGGTTGGACCTGCAAACAGTGTGAGCAGAGTGCCGCCCGGTGCATCACGACAACCGATAGGTGGTCATACACGAACAGTGGGTAAAGGCGACGCCGAATTGCGATCCTGTCATCAGGCGCCGGCGTAAGCGGTCAGTTTAGTCCCAGGTTGCGTCGTCTAGGATCATCTCCGCAAGGCATGTGCTGATCGCCTCTAGCAACGCTTCCCCTTTGGCCGCGCTAGCACGTGCCGGGTTGCCGATGACGCCATTGTCGGTGCGTTCGGTGAAGCTGCGCCAGCGGAAGGATGCGCGTCCCGGGCCCGACAACGACCTGCTGCTGTCGCTGGCCAGCGAGGCCAGCGCTGACGTGTCCACCAGGTCCGGCTCCAGCGCCATCATCATGGACGTTTCCGCTTCGCAGGCGTGCTGCACGCCGTCTTGGTCCTCCAGCAACGGCTCCACCGCGTCTGCGGCCTCGCGCAAATAGGTCGTCGCAACCACCGTGACGCCGAGCGACATCGCCAGCGCTTCGGCCGCCGCTTGGCTCGCGATGTGATTGCCGCCGTGGCTGTTTGAGATCACGACTTTGTCAAAGCCATGGCGCATCGCCGATTCGACGGTGTCGCCGACTACGCGTTGGAATGTCTCGGGCGACAGCGTGATCGTGCCGCCAAAGGCCATGTGATGCTCCGACAAACCGGCAGAGATGACCGGCGTCACGACCGTCGGCTGGCCTTGGTTGCTGGCGCGGCGGGCGGCGCGAAGGGCGATTTCGCCTCCGATGCGCGTGTCGGTCATCGTCGGCATATGCGGGCCATGCTGCTCGGTCGCGGCCACCGGCACGATCACCACCGCGTCGCGCCGGGCAAGGTCTTGCAGCGCAGCTGCGGTCATACGCTCCCACAACACCTCAGCCATCAGTCTTCCGGCCCATAACCGAAGGGCGCGACAGCGCTCTCATCGGTTTCAATCCAAAGGCTTTTGGGTTGGGTGTATTCATGCATCACATCAATTCCCGACGAGCGGCCAAAGCCTGAGCCGCGCATGCCGCCGAACGGTGACATCACGGACAGCGAGCGGTAGCCGTTGACCCACACCGTGCCGGCGCGAATGGCTTTGGCCATGCGGATGGCGCGGTAGACGTCGCGTGTCCACACAGCGCCGGCGAGATCGAAAGCGCCACCGTTGGCGAGCGCCAGCGCCTCCTCCTCATCATCGAACGGGGAGATGGCGAGGACGGGGCCGAAAATCTCTTCGCTGGCGATGGTCATATCCGGCGTCACGTCGGCAAACACTGTGGGGCGGACGAAAAAGCCGGGCGCGAGGTCTGCCGCCGGCCCGCCCGTCATAAGTTTCGCGCCTTCACTCACGCCGGTTTCGATGAGCCCGCAGACCCGCTCAAACTGCCTGCGATTGTTGATGGGGCCGACCTCTGTGGCGGGGTCACTGGGCGCGCCGACGACCAGGCGCGAGGCAGCGTCGCTGACCCACTCCACCATCTGATCGTAGACCGGGCGCTGCACCAAAAGGCGGGAGCCGGCCGTGCAGCTTTGCCCGGCAGCGGCGAAAATTGCGCCTTGAGCGGCCCGCGCGGCGCGTTTCAGGTCGGCGTCGGCAAAGACGATGTTGGCCGATTTCCCGCCGAGTTCTAACAGGGAAGGCCGCCCAGCCCCTGCCGCCGCAGCTGCCACCCGGCGCCCCGTCGGCACCGAGCCGATAAAGACAACGCGCCCGGCACGCTCATCGCTCACAAGCCGCGCGCCTGCTGTGCCCCCGAGCCCTGCCACCACGTTAACAGCGCCAGCCGGAACCCCCGCCTGGTGAAGAATGCGCGCCAGCATGAGCGAGGATGACGGCGTTAGCTCAGATGGTTTCAGAACCGCCGCACAGCCCGCTGCCAGCGCCGGCGCGAGCTGCCAACCCGCGGTGAACAGCGGCGCGTTCCAAGGGGTCAGCTGCACCACGGTGTCGAGCGGCTCGCGGGTGACGATATTGAGGTGGCTCGTCGGAACCGGCACCACGTCGCCGAACAACTTGTCGGCAAAGCCCGCGTAGAACGCGAACATTTCGGCGACCTTTTGGGCCTCCGCGCGGGTGTCGCGGATCGGCTTTCCGGCGCTGGCGCATTCTAGCTGCGCCAGGTCTTCGGCCGCCGCGCGGATGCGCCGTGAGGCCTCCACCAACACCTCGCCGCGACGCGAGGGCGACAGCGCACGCCATGCCCGTCCGCCCTCCTGCGCGCTGTCCAAAGCGGCCGCTGCGGCAGGCTCCCCACCATCAGCATAGCGAATGCGCTCAGACCCCGTTGCGGGATCGTCCACGACGACCGGATCGCCAGTGCCCTCAAACACTTCGCCATCAATGAGGCTGTACACAGTGTCGTCCGTCACGGCGCGGGCCCTTCCACGATCCGGTTAAAGTCTTCGCTATCGCCGATGGCGGCGCTCGCAGCCTGCCAACGGGCGGAGATCTCCTGCGAAAGCCGTCCCGCCCCCGGCAGCGCGGCGGCGAGGCCGACATCTTTCTTCATCAGGCCCATCGTAAAGCCGCTGTCGAACGACCCCGACACGACCCAGCGCGGCAGGTTCACCTCGCTGACGGCGCTTCGCCCCGACCCTTCGTTGAGCGCCGACAGCAGCGCATCGGCCGACACGCCGCCAGCTTCCGCAATGCGCATGGCCTCGCCTGCGAGCAGAAGATGCCCGGCGCACAGCACGTTGTTGGCAAGCTTGACGGTCGCGCCAGCCCCCGGCCCGCCGCATCGCGCCACCTTGCGCGCAAGTGGTTCAAGGACCGGCAGGGCGGCGTTCACATCGCGCTCTGCGCCGCCAGCCATGATGAGGAGCGAGCCCGACGCTGCGCCAGCAGGCCCGCCCGAGACGGGGCAATCCAGGTAGCCAAGGCCTTGTTTCGCCGCGTCGCGCTGCATGTCACGCGCCGTGTCCGGACCGATGGTTGAGGTGTCGATCACCAGCGTGCCGCTCGGCAAAGCCTTCAAAAGCGCGCTCATGACCTCACGCACGATCGCATCGTTGGGCAACGACAGCACCACCGCGTCGAGCCGGCCGCCGCACAGCGCCTCTAAACTCTCAGCCGTGGCGGCAAACGCCTGCCGTTTCTGCGCGTCAACATCGAAGCCGATGACGTCCAACCCCGCGCCGGCCAATGTGCGCGCCATGCCAATGCCCATGGCACCAAGGCCGACCACCCCAATTCGCTGCAAAACGTCCTCCTCACTCGACGATTGCCGCAAATGGTAAAGCGCCAACACCGGGTCGGCCACTGCAAGCGGAGCCCCTATTGTGATCAGCCGCCAAAATCTCCTAGCCTGCCCAAACATGCGGCGATGGCGTTCGTAACATCTTGCACTCGCCGCCCCTCTTCGGTCGTGTCAGTGCCGGCACAGCGGCCCGTGAGCGAGGCTTTGACCGGCAAAACGCGGCTTTGCCCGCTGATTAGGAGCGCGAATGGGCTACGATCTCATCCTCACCGGCGGCCGCGTCATCGACCCGTCCCAGTCCATCGATGCCGTCTTGGACGTGGCGTTTAAGGACGGCAAAGCCGCCGCCGTCGGGGCAGGGCTCGACCAAACCGGCGCCACGGTGCGTGACGTCTCCGGTAAGATCGTCACCCCGGGTCTCATTGATTTGCACACCCACGTTTACTGGGGCGGTACCTCGCTGGGGATCGACGCTGAGGACTTTTGCCGGCGCTCTGGCGTGACGACGGCGGTCGATACCGGCAGCGCCGGTCCAGGCAATTTCATGGGCTTCCGCCAGCACGTCATTGAGCCGTGCGAAGTGCGCATCCTTGCCTACCTCCACGTCTCGTTCGCCGGCATCTACGCTTTTTCGCACAACGTCATGGTCGGCGAGAGCGAAGAGGTCCGCATGCTGGCGCCCGGCGATTGCGCCCGTGTGGCGGACGAGAACCGCGATGTCGTGGTGGGCATCAAGGTGCGCTGCGGGCGCATTGCGTCCGGCACGCAGGGCTGGAACGCACTTCAGATGGCGCTGGAAACCGCCGAGGAGACGGGCCTCCCGCTGATGGCGCACATCGACCATCCGCCGCCCACCTATGAAGAGATCGTGGGCGCGCTGCGTCCAGGCGATATCCTCACCCACGCCTTCCGGCCGTTCCCAAACAGCCCGGTGAACGGGCAGGGCGCACTCAAAGAGGCGGTCGTGGAAGCACGGCGCCGCGGGGTGCTGTTCGACATTGGCCACGGAAAAGGCTCGTTCTGCTTCAAAACAGCGAGGGCAATGCTGGCCAACGGCTTCGAGCCAGACACCATCTCGTCCGACGTCCACACCCTTTGCATCGACGGCCCAGCCTATGATCAGGTCACGACCATGTCGAAATTCCTGTGCCTAGGGATGGAGCTTGGCGACGTCATCAAGTCCTCGACCGAGACCGCAGCGACCGCGATGCGACGGCCAGACCTTGGCACGCTCGCGCCCGGAGCTGTCGGTGACGCCACCGTGCTCGACGTTCTTGAGGGCGAATTCGACTACGAGGACGTGAAGGGTCAAATCATGACCGGAAACCAGCGGATCGTGTCCACCGGTGTCGTTCTGAACGGGGCATGGTGGTACCCGACCGACGCTGAGGCCGGGCAGGAAGCTGCTGAATAACCAGACCAGTTCCGCAAAGCCGGCCTGCAGATTGCAGGCCTGCGGACCAAGCGCACAACCAACGGGACGGCGATGACTGACACTGATCTTTGCTTCACGCCAGCGGTCGAGCTTCGCTCGCTCATCGACACCAAACAGCTCTCGCCAGTGGAGCTGATGGATGCCGTCCTCGCGCGAGCGGAGGCGCTTCAACCGACGATCAATGCCCTCTGTACCGAGACTTTCGACGCCGCGCGCGACGGCGCGAAGGCGAGCGCTGAGCGGATCGCGGCGGGCGAATCGCTTGGGCCGCTGGAAGGCATCCCGGTCACCATCAAGGACCTCACCTTCACCAAAGGTATCCGAACGATGGCCGGCTCGCACATCTACGCCGACCGCGTGCCGGACGAGGATGCGCCGCTTGTGGAGCGGCTGCGTGATGCGGGTGGCATCTCGCTGGGCAAAACATCGGTGCCCGAAGGCGGATGGATCGGCTGCGGCGACAGCCCGCTGACCGGCACCACCCACAACCCTTGGAAGCACGGCTACAACGCTGGCGGCTCATCGAGCGGCGCGGCTGCCTGTGCCGCGGCCGGAATTGGCCCCTTGCATCAGGGGTCTGACGGTGCGGGCTCGATCCGCATGCCGGCCGCCTTCTGCGGTATCTTCGGGATCAAGCCTTCCTTCGGCCGGGTCCCGCTGCTGCCGATCTCCAACAACGAATTCAACTCCCACGCCGGCCCCATGACCCGCACCGTGGCTGACGCGGCTCTCATGCTGGGTGTCATGGCCGGCCCCGAGTATCGCGATTTTAGTTCGCTCGAGGGTGAACCTGCCGACTATTTAGGCGAACTGGAGGCGGGGATAGCGGGCCTCAAAGTCGCCTACAGCCCGGACCTTGGCTACCTCAAAGTCGACGAGGAGGTGGCTGGTCCTGTCCGCGATGCGGTCGCCGCGTTTAGCGATCTTGGCTGTCACGTGGAGGAGGTGGGCAAGCTCTGGGACGATCCCATCGAGATGGAGCACTGCTATTGGTCGACCGCCTTTGCCGGCAACTACGGCAGTTATGTCGAGACCTACGGCGACCGGATGGATCCCGGCCTTCTCGCCTGCATCGAGGCGGGTATGCGCTACAGCGCTGCCGAGTTCGTGAGGTTTCGCCAACAGCGGCTCGATTTTGCCCGCAAAGTGCAGGACGTCTTCCACGAGTACGACCTTCTTTTGACGCCCAGTCTGTCGGTGGCCGCCTTCCCGGTGGGGCGGATTATTCCCGAGCATTGGGAGCAGCATGATTGGGATTGGCTCCGCTGGGCGGGATTTTCTTATCCCTTCAATCTGAGCTGGGTCCCCGCCGCGACCTGCCCTTGCGGGTTCACCGAAAACGGTTTGCCAGTGGGCCTCCAAATCGTTGCTGGGCGGTTCCAGGATCTGCGAGTTCTTCAGGCAAGCCGGGCGTTTGAGACGGCGCGGCCTTGGGCGGCACATCGTCCACCCGTCTGAACCAAAAAGGTCTTTGAGTTCTCGCGGCGCGGGCATTCTCCATGCTCGGCACAGAAATTGCTGTGCGCCATCGGGGATCAGGAAGTGCAGTTTCGGGACTTGAGCTTTTGCGCCGCTGCAAAAGTTATGGGCATGCACAACGACGGAGGTCGGCGGCGCCATGATTGCAAAAGAGCAACCGCGACGGGGTGACCTCACCCCATGACGCTGATGATCCTGCGCCGGGTGCTCTCCACCATTTTCGTCATGGCATTCGTGGCGTTCTTCGTGTTCGGGCTGCTCTATCTCGCGCCCGGCGATCCCGCGGCCCTCATCGCGGGCGACCTTGCCACCGCAGCCGACATTGAGCGCATCAGGGCCTCACTCGGCCTCGACCGACCATTCCACACTCAGTTCCTGTCTTGGCTCGGCGGTGTGCTCCAGGGCGACTTGGGAACGTCCATATTCTCAAACCGACCCGTCAGTCAGCTGATCGCCCAACGCATCGAGCCGACGCTGGCGCTCGCCACCACGACCATCGTGTTTTCCGTGATCATCGCGGTCCCCATGGGCATTGTCGCCGCGTGGCGCGCCGGGTCCTGGGTTGACCGGCTCGTGATGGGCTTTGCGGTTCTGGGCTTCTCGGTGCCCGTGTTCGTCTTTGCCTATGTTCTCATCATCATCTTCGCGGCGCAGCTTCAGCTGGTGCCGGTGATGGGGTACGTTTCGATCTTCGAGAATCCGGCCGGCTTCTTCCGCTCCATTGCGCTGCCCACCGTGGCGCTCGGCGTGACGTACATCGCGCTCATAGCGCGGATCACGCGGGCCTCCATGCTAGAGGCGATCAACCAGGATTACATCCGCACCGCGCACGCAAAGGGCCTCGGAATTGTTGCGATCCTGTTTCGCCATGCCCTGCGCAACGCATCGGTCCCCATCGTCACCACGATCGGCATCGGCATCGCGCTTCTGATCGGCGGTGTGGTCGTGACCGAAAGCGTGTTTGCCATTCCGGGGCTTGGCCGGCTGACGGTCGATGCGATCCTGCGCCGGGACTATCCGATCATCCAGGCGGTCATCCTGATCTTCTCGGCGATTTATGTGCTGATCAACCTCGCCATCGATGCGGCGTACATCGCGCTTGATCCGCGGATCCGCTACTAATGGCGCTCGCAGAACCGTCCCGTCCATCACGCCTCGCCAGCAGCTTTTCCTGGCTTCGGGATCACCCAACGGTGCTCGCCGGCCTCATCATCCTTGGCGTGATGGTGTTCATCTCAGTGTTCGCGCCCTGGATCGCGACCCACGACCCAACGCGCCTTGATCCGCTCAACCGCCTGAAGCCGCCGGGCGCCGAGCATTGGTTCGGCACCGATCACCTGGGCCGCGATATCTTCTCGCGCACCGTCTACGGCGGGCGCATCTCGCTGTTCGTCGGCTTCACCGTTGCCGCCATTGCGTGCGCGGTCGGGATGGTCATCGGCTTGTTATCGGGCTTCATCCGCATCCTCGATGCCATCATCATGCGCATCATGGACGGGCTGATGGCGATCCCCGCGATCCTGCTCGCCATCGCGCTGGTCGCCGTCGCGCGCTCCAGCGTTTGGACGGTCATCGTCGCCGTCGCGATCCCCGAAATCCCCCGGGTGGTCCGCCTTGTACGCGGCGTTGTGCTGACCCTGCGTGAACAGCTTTTCGTCGATGCGGCCGTGTCGCTCGGCGCCAAGCTGCCCCGGATTTTGTTCGTTCACATCATGCCCAACACGCTGGCGCCACTCATCGTGCAGGCGAGCTACGTGGCCGCCTCCGCCATCATCATCGAAGCCATCCTGTCGTTCCTCGGCGCAGGCACCCCACCCAACATCCCGTCCTGGGGCAACATGATGGCCGAGGGCCGCACCTATGTGACGATTGCGTGGTGGCTTCTTCTCTTCCCCGGCCTGTTTTTGTCGCTGGTGGTGCTGTCGGTGAACCTCCTGGGCGATGGTTTGCGCGAGACACTCGACCCGCGCCTGCGCCGCTCGGCACGGAACGAATAATGACGCTTGCCCCAGAACGCCTCGTGGAAGTCGACGGGCTCGCTGTCGAGTTTCCGGGCACCAAGTCCGCCACGCGCGCCGTCGACGGCGTCTCGTGGCACATCAACAAAGGCGAGACGCTCGCGCTGGTGGGCGAAAGCGGCTCGGGCAAGTCGGTGTCGGCGCTGTCGCTACTTCGCCTTGCAGAGCTTGGCGGCGGCGACATCACGGCGGGCCGGCTGTTGTTTCGCCGGCGCAGCGGCGATGTCGTCGATCTCGTCCAGCAGCCTGATCCCGCGCTGCGCGACATTCGGGGCAACGAGATCTCCATGGTCTTCCAGGAGCCCATGACATCGCTGAACCCGGTGCTAACGGTCGGCTTCCAAATCACTGAAGCGATCAAGCTGCACCAAGCCAAGTCGAGCTCTGACGCCGAAAAGCTGGCGCTGGAGATGCTCGAACTCGTGCGCATGCCCGAGTCTCGCAAGCGCCTTGGCGAGTATCCCCACCAGCTGTCCGGCGGCATGCGCCAACGCGCGATGATAGCGATGGCGCTCGCTTGCCGCCCTGCGCTCCTCATCGCTGACGAGCCGACCACCGCGCTCGACGTGACGATCCAGGCGCAGATCCTCGACCTCATCCGCATGCTGCAGACCGAAATCGGCATGGCGGTGCTGTTCATCACCCACGACATGGGCGTGGTGGCCGAAATGGCCGAACGCGTTGCGGTGATGCGCTACGGCAAGATCGTCGAGACCGGGTCTGCGGAAGACATTTTTCACCACCCTCAGCATCCCTACACGCAGCGGCTGCTAAACGCCGTTCCACGGCTTGGAGCGATGCGCGGCCGCGAACGGCCCGTGCGCTTTATCGATGTGGACGAGAACGAGAGCCCCGGCGATCCCGCGCAGGCTGAAGAGCGCGACACGGTGCAAACCAACGCGCCGCCGATCCTTGAGGTCGACAAGCTCGTCACGCGCTTCCCCATCACCGGCGGTTTGCTCGGCCGGCCTAAAGCGGCAATCCATGCCGTGGAAAGCGTCTCGTTCGCGCTCCAGCCCGGCGAAACGCTGGCGCTTGTGGGCGAAAGCGGCTGCGGAAAATCGACTACCGCGCGCACAATCTTGCGGCTCCAAGAGCCGACCCGCGGCAGCGTCGTGTTCAACGGGCGCGACATCACCAAGCTTGGCCGGCGCGACATGGAGACGGTCCGCCGCCAAATGCAGATGGTCTTTCAGGACCCCTTCGCGTCGCTTAACCCGCGCCTTTCTGTGCGTGACCTCATTGGCGAACCGATGCGGATCCATGGCCTAGCCAGCGGCTCCGAGCTGAACCAGCGCGTGTCGGATCTGTTGGAGCGGGTTGGCCTCTCCGCCGACCACGGCTCGCGCTACCCGCACGAGTTTTCCGGCGGCCAACGGCAACGCATCTGCATCGCCCGCGCGTTGGCGTTGAACCCGAACCTCATCATTGCCGACGAGCCGGTATCCGCGCTCGACGTCTCGATCCAGGCTCAGATCGTCAACCTAATGATGGACCTGCAGGAGTCGTTCAACATCGCCTACCTGTTCGTGTCCCACGACCTTGCGGTGGTGGAGCGCATCAGCCACCGCGTCGCGGTGATGTACTTGGGCCAGATCGTGGAGATCGGCCCGCGCGCTGCGGTGTTTGAGGACCCGCGGCACCCTTACACGAAGAAACTCATGGCGGCGGTTCCCATCGCCGATCCGCGCCAGCGCCGCCACGGGCGCGCGCTTGCTACCGACGAAATCCCCTCGCCCATGCGCGATTGGGGCTTCGAGCCGGAACTGGTCGCCATGGAAGAAGTCGCCCCGGGCCATCACGTGCGGCCGCACTGAGTGGTACGCCAAGGGCCGGCACAGGCGTTGCATTGTGGTTAACAACAAGCAACACTATGGGAAAAATTGAGAGGGAGTTTCAATGAAAGTTCGTCCCACCGTAAGACTAGCTGCGGCAGCACTGGTCGCGTCACTGCTCAGTGGCACTGCGTTGGCTGAAACGGTTTTGAAGATCGTTCCGCAGGCCGACCTGAAAAACCTTGATCCTGTCTGGACTACAGCCTCGATCACCCAAAACCACGGCTACATGGTCTATGATGTCCTGTTCGCCATGGACTCAAACCTGCAGCCGCAGCCGCAGATGGTGGCCGACTGGTCAGTCAGCGACGACAACCTGACCTGGACCTTTACGCTCCGCGACGGTCTGACGTTCCACGACGGCTCGCCGGTGGAAGCCAGCGACGTGGTCGCCTCCATTGAGCGGTGGGCGCAAAAGCGTTCCGAAGGCCAGGCGATGATGGAGCGGATGGACGAATTGTCCGCCACCGACGCCAAAACCTTCACCATGAAGCTCAACAAGCCGTTTGGCCCGATGCTTCAAACGCTCGCCGCGCCCACGCTGCCGCTCGTGATCATGCGTGCTGAAGAGGCCGCCACCGATCCGAACGAGCAGGTGAGCGAGATCATCGGCTCCGGCCCGTTCGTGTTCGACGCCGATGCGTGGGTGCCCGGCGACCGCGTGGTCTACCGCAAGTTCGAAGACTACGTGCCGCGCGATGAGCCTTCCGACGGCTTTGCTGGCGGTAAGGTGGTGAACGTCGACACGGTGGAGTGGATCTACATCCCCGACACCAACACCGCGACGCAAGCGCTCCAGTCCGGCCAAGTGGACGTTTACGAGATCCCGCCGATGGACCTTGTGCCTGTCCTCCAGGCCGATCCAGACATCACGGTGAAGGTGCTCGATACGCTCGGCAAGATGGGTCACATCCGGCCGAACCACCTTTATCCGCCGTTCAACGATCCGCGTGCACGCCAAGCGCTGAAGCTGCTCGTCGACCAGCCTGAGTTCCTGGCCGCGCAGGTCGGTAACCCGGACTTCGAGACCGTCTGCTTCTCTGTCTTCATGTGCAACTCGGCGTTTGAGACCGATGCTTACTCCGAGCCGTACTCCAAGCCCAACCCCGAGCGGGCGAAGGAGCTTCTGGCTGAAGCCGGTTACGACTTCGACAACCCGCAGCCGCTCGTCGTCATGCTGCCGACCGACCAGCAGATCATCTACAACAACATCCTCGTGATGGTGGGTAAGCTGCAGGAAATCGGGGTCAACGTTGATGCGCAGTCCATGGACTGGTCGACGCTGACGAGCCGCCGCGCACGCACCGACGACCCGGTGGAAAGCCCCAATGTCGGCTGGCACATCTTCCCGACCTGGTGGACCGGCGTGAACATGGCCAGCCCAATCACCAACCAGCCGCTGGTGACCACTGGCGACCCGGTGTCGGCTTGGTTCGGTTGGCCCAAGGATGAGGAAATCGAGAACCTGCGGACGCAGTTCCTCGATGCCGGTACGGAAGAAGAGCAGAAGGCTGTCATCGACGCCCTTCAGAAGCGCTTCTACGAGTTCATTCCGTACATCAACACCGGCCAGTTCCTGACCCCGGTGGCGTGGCGCTCATCGGTGACGGACGTGCCGGAAGCGCTCCTTTTCGTGCCGTGGAACCTGAAGAAAGAGAGCTAAGCCTCGGCTTGATATCTGAGTAAAAGACCGGCCGCGCTTCCTTAAGGAGCGCGGCCTTTTTTGTTTCAGTTGGAGGAGTTCGCCATGACCCGTGACGATCTGAGAGGCCGCGCACAGACGGTCAAAGGCCTAGTGGATCCAAGCTCGATTGGCCCCACCCTGATGCACGAGCACCTGATCTGGGACATCCGCCCGCCGGCACTGGCGAAGTTAGAGGATCAAGGCCCGGAGATTGAGCTCTCCAACACCTGGCACATGAACTACGGGCGCGCGTTCGTGCCCAACAACTTGCAAAACCGCTCCACAGACCTCGCCATCGACGAGGTCCAACGCATGGTCGATGCAGGCGGTGCAGCAATAGTTGAACTTTCCATCGGTGGGCTGAAGCCCGATCCCGATGCGCTCGTCGCGATTTCTGAGGCGACCGGTGCGCAGATTGTCATGGGCTGCGGCCACTATGTGGAGGAGTACCAAGACCCCGCGAACCATGGGCGCAGCGTCGACAGCTTTGCCGAAGAGATGGTCGCCCAAGTATTTGAAGGCGCCTGGGGCACCAATGTCCGCGCCGGAATGATCGGCGAGATCGGCTGCCAAACGCCATGGACGACGCTGGAGCGCACCGTGATGGCCGGCGCGATCATCGCGCAGCAAGAAACTGGCGCCGCGGTCAACGTCCATCCGGGCCGAGAAGCCGATCAGCCGCAGGAGGTTCTGGACTTCGTCAAGGCAAACGGCGGCATCCCAGAGCGCACGATCATCAGCCACATCGACCGGACGATTTTCGACCACGACCGCCTGTTCCGTTTGGCTGACACAGGTTGCATCATCGAGTTCGACTTGTTTGGCCAGGAGACGAGCTATTACCGGCTCAATCTTGGCATCGACATGCCCAATGACGCGGGTCGATTGAGGCTAATCCGTGCGCTCATCGATCGCGGTCACCTGTCTCAGGTGGTCATCAGCCACGACATTTGCTTTCGCACCCGCCTCCAAAACTTTGGCGGCCACGGTTTCAGCCACATTTTCCTGAATGTGATCCCGCTGATGCGCAACCGCGGTTTCTCCGAAGCCGAGATCAAGGCGATTATGGTCGATAACCCGCGCAGTTTGTTGACGTTTCACTAGGCAAATCTAAACACCGGCTGCGCGGCGTCTGACGGCCTGGTTACGGATCAGCGCTAGCACAAGCTCAAGCGCGCCGATGGCGGTCAGTGTCAGGATGAGCGCTTGTGTGCCGAACGCGACGGTGATTGCGCCGCCGAGGAGCGGAAAGCCAAAGATCCCGACGAAGTAGGACATGACAAACCAGGTCAGAGCGGCGTCTTTCAGCGCAGGATCGCCGGCATCGTTGACCGCCTGCGCTTGGATGAGCGGATAGACGAGCCCGTAGCCAATCCCAAAGAGCGCCGCCGACACGACCTGGGCGACAAGGCCAAAACTGCCCGCGCTTGCGCCGAGTAAAACCGCAAGCCCGGCCGTCATGATAACCAGCAGCGCCGGCACCGCGCGCCGGGGTGGAATGCGGCTCACAGGCGCAGCAAAAAACCACCGCGCGATCACGACCGTGACCGAGTACACGGCAAAATAGGTCGCCGCGGACAGGCCGGTGCCTTCGACCACAGCGTGCTGGAAGGTCATCACACCGCCAAAGGCCGCCGCGCCCAAGGCCACCATCATGATGGGAAATCGCGATGGGCCGGCGAGCAATGGGCCGAGCGCCGATGTCCAGGCGACGCCTGATGTCGAGGCCGCTACAGCGGACAACGGCTGCGCGATCGAGGCAAAGCGAAACTGAAAATACCCGGCGAGCAGGCAGCAGGCGGCGACCGATGCGAACACCATCCCAGTGCTCACCCCGCTCACGCTGAGGGCGAGTTCTGCGAGAAACGGACTGATCCCGATGCCCGCCATCTGAAAGGCTGCGAAGCGGATGAACCAGTAGGCGCGGTCGTCATCAGTGACTCGCTGCGAGAGCGCCATGGGAGCAGCGAGGTAAAACGCGCCCCAGCCCAAGCCGACCGCAAAGCCGCCAATCATGCTGAGAACGCTCGCCTCCTGGGAGAAGGCTAGCAACAGGAAGCCGAGGGCAATTGAAAGCGCGCCAAGGCCGCTGCACCGGGCAGCCTCGATGCGGCCAATGTTCCAGCCCACCAGCGGCACCCCCACAAAGGTGCCGAACATTGCGGCCATCAAAACGGTGCCGGTATCGATTTCCGTGCCGCCGAACTGACCGAAGTGGCGGTCGAGCAGGAAGGTGGCGCCATACCCCGTTGCGGTGAGGAGAGCGCCCAAGAAGAGCGCCATCACGCCCGGAACGTCTCGCCGCTCCGCTTCCACCGATGTCTGAGTCACGCTTAGTCTTACTCCGCGGCGCGAGGACAGAAGCCACATCGCGCAAGCGGTGCGTGCGGCGGCGCAGACTATGGGGGCGATGACGAAGCCACTGCAACGCCACTCCGCGCGGGGCGGATGCGCAGATCGCGCTGGTGGCTTGACGTTACGCCTGTGATGCGGGCGATTTGGGCAACGCTTAGTGGGGGAACACGCGATGCAGGTTTTGACTGACTTGGCCGAGCGGCCTGTGGCGAAACCCACTGACGATCCGGTCTCAGCGCTAAAAGACGCCATCATGCGCACCGTTGGCACACCCGCGGTGGTGGTCGATCTTGCGGTGGTCGATGCCAACGTCGCCCGCCTCCAAGCGGCCTGTGACGCGGCCAACATCGCCAACCGCCCACACATGAAGACCCACAAATCCAAGGCGTTTGCGCGCGCTCAGATTGCTGCCGGCGCCATCGGGCTCGCGTGCCAAAAGTTGGGCGAAGCCGAAGCCATGCTGGATGCTGGCGTGACCGACCTGATGGTCTGCACCAACATTTTGGGTGCCGCGCGCTGCGGTCGCCTCACTGCCGTGCTGGCACGGCCGGATGCAAGCGGCCTCAAGCTCGCCGCCGACAGCGCCGCGACGCTCGCCGCCTATGCGCAGGCGGGTCGCGACGCGGGACGGCCAGTGCGCGTGATGGTGGAGTGCGATACGGGGCGTAGCAGGGCCGGTGTTGTGACACCGACCGAAGCTGCCACCCTCGCCAAAATCGCCGCGAACGATCCGAGCCTCAGCTTCGCGGGCCTCATGATGTACCCGTCCGGCGCAGATTGGGAACGCGACCAAGCCTTCCTCGACGACACCCTAGCGCTTCTCGCAGACGCCGGGCTCACGGCGGAGATCATCTCCACCGGCGGCACCCCCAACCTTAGCGCGCTCGGCAAGCTGAAAGGCACCACGGAACACCGCTCAGGAACATCGATATTCAACGACCGCATGATGGTCGCTGCCGGTGCGGCCAGCGAGGCGGACTGCGCCCTGATCGTGTACAGCGCGGTCGTGAGCCGTGCCGAAGCCGACCGAGGTATCTTGGATGCGGGCTCCAAAACGCTGACCAGCGACAGGGGCGGCCTCACCGGGCACGGCCTCATTCTGGAGTACCGCGATGCGGTGATCACGCACTTCTCCGAAGAGCACGGCCAGATGGATCTATCCGCGTGCGCCGACCGCCCTGAGGTGGGGGAGGTCGTGCGGGTCGTCCCCAACCATGTCTGTGTGGTGGTGAACATGGTTGATCAGCTGGTCGCGGTGCGTGATGGCGCGATCGTCGGCGTCATCCCCGTGGATGCCCGCGGCGCGTTGGTCTAGGTCACGCCCCCATAACTCGCCTGACCTAGCGCCTGTCTCAGGCGTAGTCGACGGGCAATTCCAGCGTGTCGCGCATCGTTTCCATGGAAATCATGGAGGTGACTTCGCTGATGTCGACGATGGCGGTCAGCCGTTTATAGACCGCGTCGTAAGCGTCGATGCTCGGCACCAT
>CAKZYH010000511.1 GCA_937884725.1 uncultured Paracoccaceae bacterium | reverse complement strand
ACAACGCCATCCGCCGCGTCCTCGGCTACCAGTCCGCCAGCGGCGGCTTCGGCCTGTGGGGCCCCGGCGGCGATCTATGGCTCACCGCCTACGTCATGGACTTCCTCACCCGCGCCCGCGAAGCCGGACACTCGGTGGAGCCCCAGGCCTTCGCCTCAGGCCTCGACCGGCTCCAATCCATGCTGTCCTACGTGGACGACGTGTCCGGTGCACGCGGCCGGCAAATCGCCTACGCCACCTACGTCCTCGCCCGCAACGGCCGCGCCGCCATCGGCGACGTGCGCTACCTCGCAGAGGAAAAAGCCGTCGACCTCAACGGCGGCCTCGCCAAAGCGCAACTCGCCGCAAGCCTCGCCTTCGCCGGCGACCGCTCCGCCGCAGTCACCCTCTTCCGCGACGCCGGCGCCAGCCTCAGCCAGGCCATCGCAACCCGCCAAGACTACGGCTCAAGCCTGCGCGACGCAGCAGCCACGCTCACCCTCGCCGCCGAAGCCGGTATGGACCAAGCGGTGATGGACCCGCTCACCGACCAGCTGAAAACGCAACTCATCACCGCCGACCAGCGCGAAATTTCCACCCAAGAAGCCGCCTGGCTCGTCATGGCGAGCAATGCACAAACGGCAGCCTCGGACGCCTCCATCGCGGCCGGCGCCCAAACCGTCACCGGCGACACCCCCGCCATCCTGACGGGCCAAGACCTCGCCGCGGGCCTCACCCTGCGCAACGACGGCCCATCCCCCGTCCTAACCGCCCTCACGGTCGCCGGCACACCGCTCACGCCGCTCCCCCCCGCCACCAACGGCCTCACCATCAGCCGGCGCTATCTCGACGCCTCCGGCACGCCGATAGACCCCTCCCGCGTCACCCAAAATGAGCGCTTTACCGTCCAGCTCACACTTACCAAAACGCGCCCCGTCGCCATGCGCCTGATGCTCACCGACCTCCTGCCGGCAGGCTTCGAAATCGAGAACCCACGCCTCATGCCCGAAGGCAGCCTCCCGGCCGGCACCAGCGCCCAAAGCGGCCCCTTCCCGGACCATGTGGAGTTCCGCGACGACCGCTTCGCCGCCTCCTGGTCGCTCGGCGCACGCAGTACCGACCAGCGCATCACGGTCAGCTACTCAGTCCGCGCCGTGACCCCAGGCCGTTACGTCCACCCCGGCGCCCACGTCGTCGACATGTACCGCCCCCAAAACCTCGCCCGCACCGCCACCGGAACCGTCAGCGTGCTCCCCGCACGCTGATCCCGAACAAAACCGCTCATGCCGCCCGCTCCGCCCCCGGCTGAGACACCGCCCACGACACGCCGGCGGCGTGCCCTCCGCATCGCGCTGCCGACAATCCTGGCGATCATCCTCGTCGCGGCGCTCACCCAACTCCCGCACCGCGTCGACAGTGCAATCGAACCGCCTGACACCACCCAGGCGCCCGGCTCCACCGTCGTCGTCGACCGCCACGGCGCCCTCATCCGCGCCTTCACCGACGATGGCGGCCGCTGGCGCCTCCCCGTCGCCCTATCGGATGTGGATCCAACGTTCATCGCCCACCTCATCGCCTACGAGGACAAGCGCTTTTACGATCACAACGGCGTCGACCCCCGCGCCGCCTTGCGAGCAATATACCAAGCCGTTCGCCACGGCCGTGTCGTATCGGGCGCCTCCACCCTCACCATGCAGGCTGTGCGCCTCGCCACCGGCAACCGCGAGCGCTCGGCCCCCCGCAAGCTCGCCGAAGCGTTCGCCGCCTGGCAGTGGGAGCGCCGCCTCACCAAGGCCGACATCCTGGAGCGCTACCTCGCCACAGCGCCCTACGGCGGCAACATCGAGGGCGTGCGCGCCGCAAGCCTTGCCTGGTTCGGCCGCGAGCCCGCCCGCCTCACGCTCGCCCAGGCCGCACTCCTCATAGCGCTCCCCCAGTCGCCCGAGGCTCGCCGGCCAGACCGCCACCCCGCCGCAGCCCTTCGCGCCCGCAACCGCGTGATCGACAGGCTGGAGGCCGCCGGAAGGGTGAGCGCCCGCGACGCCCGCGAAGCCCGCGCCGCTCCCGTCCCAAAAGTCCGCCGCGAAGTCCCGCGCCTCGCCCCCCACCTCGCAGCCCGCCTCGCCAGCAACAGCGAACCCGGCACACGCATCGAAACCACCCTCGACGCCACCTGGCAGGCCGCCCTGGAACCCCTCGCCCGCCACCGCGCCGCCGTCACAGGCCCCCGCGCCTCCGCCGCGATCGTCGTCGCCGACCACGCCACCGGCGCCCTGCGCGCCGCGGTCGGCTCCGCCGGCCTCCTCGACAGCGCCCGCGCCGGCTTCGTCGACATGACAACGGCGCTGCGCTCCCCAGGCTCAGCCCTCAAACCCTTCATCTACGGCGTCGCCTTCGACGATGGCCTCGTCGCCCCAGGCACCCTCATCGACGACGAGCCCACTTACTTCTCCGGCTACGAACCGGAAAACTTCAGCGGCGAATACCGCGGCACCGTCACAGTCGCCGAGGCCCTCCGCGATTCACTCAACGTCCCCGCCGTCACCCTGCTATCGCGCCTCGGCCCCCAACGCCTCGCCGCCCGTCTCACGGCAGCCGGTGCCACAGTCGCGCTCCCCGGCGAGGGCGCCCCTGGCCTCGCGCTCGGCCTCGGCGGGCTCGGCATCAGCCTTATGGATCTCGCCATGCTCTCCACGGCGCTGGCGTCCGACGGCTGGCCCCGCCCCCTCCATGCCACCGGCGACGGCACCCTATCGCCCGCCTCGCTCCTCTCCCGCCGCGCCGCCCGCAACGTCGCCGGGATCCTCGCCACCGTCGCGCCTCCCCGCAACGGCCGCATGGGCGAACTCGCTTACAAAACCGGCACCTCCTACGGCCACCGCGACGCCTGGGCGGTGGGCTTTGACGGCACCCACGTCATCGCCGTCTGGGTCGGCCGGCCGGACGGCACCCCCATCGCGGGCCTCACCGGCTGGGGCGATGCCGCTCCGCTCCTGTTCGACGCCTTCGCCCGCATCGGCACCACACCGCTGCCCGCCTTCCCCAACGTGACACCGCCGAGCGACCTCCCCCCACCCCTCCAGCGCTTCACCCCACGCGGCACCGCGGCCTCCAACGACCCCCCCGCCCTCGCCATTGCCTTCCCGCCCGATGGCGCCCGCGTCGCCCTCCCCACCGCAACCAACGGCAAAAAATCCCTCGTTGCGCGCACCATC
>CAKZYH010000510.1 GCA_937884725.1 uncultured Paracoccaceae bacterium | reverse complement strand
CCGGGATTGGCGCTTGGAATTATCCGACGCAGATCGCGTGTTGGAAGGCCGCGCCCGCGCTAGCCTGCGGCAATGCGATGGTGTTCAAGCCGTCGGAAACGACACCGCTTTGCGCGCTCAAAGTGGCTGAGATTTTGGTCGAGGCCGGAGCGCCGCCGGGGCTTTTCAATGTGGTGCAGGGGGCGCGGGCGACCGGGTCGCATTTGGTGACCCATCCTGGCGTCGCGAAGGTGTCCTTGACGGGATCGGTGGCGACTGGGCGGGCCGTCTATGCCGCTGCTGCGGGGGAGATGAAGCACGTCACCATGGAGCTTGGCGGGAAATCGCCGCTGCTGATTTTTGACGATGCTGACATTGAGAACGCCGTGGGCGGGGCGATCCTGGGCAACTTTTACTCGTCCGGGCAGGTGTGCTCGAACGGGACGCGGGTCTTTGTGCAGTCCGGCATCAAGGACGCGTTTTTGGCGCGGCTCAGCGAGAGGTTGGGCGGCGCGGTGATCGGCGATCCGCTGGATGAGGCCACAACGTTTGGGCCGATGGTCAGCGAGCGGCAGATGGAGATCGTGCTCGGCTTCATCGACCAGGGTCGCGCTGAGGGGGCTCGAATTGTGGCGGGCGGGGCGCGGCTCGATCGACCGGGCTTTTTCATTGCGCCGACGGTGTTTGCGGACGTGACCGATACGATGGTGATCGCGCGCGAGGAGATTTTCGGCCCGGTCATGGCCGTCCTTGATTTTGAGACCGAGGCGGAGGCGATCGCCCGCGCGAATGCGACGCCGTACGGGCTGTCGGCTGGGGTGTTTACGCGCGATTTGGCGCGGGCGCATCGGGTGATCGGACAGCTTCAGGCCGGTAGCACGTTCATCAACTCCTACAATGACGCGCCGGTGGAGGCGCCGTTTGGTGGCGTGAAAGGGTCGGGCGTGGGGCGGGAGAACAGCCACGCCGCGCTCAATCACTACAGCCAGCTAAAGTCGGTCTACGTGCGCCTTGGGGATGTGGAGGCGCCGTTCTGATGGAGGCGGAGTACGTCATCGTCGGCGCTGGGAGTGCAGGCTGTGCGATCGCCTACCGCCTGGCGGAGGCGGGGCGGAGCGTGATCGTCGTCGAGTACGGCGGGACTGATGCCGGGCCGCTCATTCAGATGCCGGCTGCGCTCAGCTTTCCCATGAACATGAAGCGCTATGACTGGGGCTTTATGACTGAGCCGGAGCCGCACTTGGGGGGACGCCGGCTGGTGGTGCCGCGCGGTAAGGTTATCGGGGGATCGTCCTCCATCAACGGGATGGTCTATGTGCGCGGCCATGCCTGCGACTTCGACCACTGGCGCGATAGCGGTGCCGCCGGCTGGGGCTATGCTGACGTGTTGCCGTACTTCAAGCGGATGGAGGACTGGCACGATTGCGGGCACGGTGGCGATCCGTCGTGGCGCGGATCGGGTGGGCCTTTGCACATCACACGGGGATCGCGCGAAAACGTTCTGACGCGGGCGTTCGTCGAGGCTGGGCGGCAGGCGGGCTATCCGGTGACGGACGACTACAACGGTCACCAGCAGGAGGGGTTTGGCCCGTTCGAGATGACCGTTTGGAACGGGACGCGGTTTTCGGCGGCGAAAGCGTACCTCAGGCCGGCACAAAAGACTGGGCGATGCGAGGTGGTTCGCGGCTTGGCGCGGCGGGTCGTGATTGAGGATGGCCGGGCTGTCGGCGTCGAAATCGAGAGGGGCGGGGCTGTGTCTGTCATCGCCGCATCGGCGGAGGTGATCATTGCTGCATCATCCATCAACTCGCCAAAGCTTTTGATGTTGTCGGGGATCGGGCCGGCTGATCATCTGGCTGAGTACGGCATTGAGTGCATTGCGGATCGGCCGGGTGTCGGCCAAAATCTTCAGGACCATCTGGAGCTTTACCTGCAGGTTGCGATTTCGCAGCCGGTGAGCCTGTACAAATACTGGAACCTTCTCGGCAAAGCGTATGTGGGGGCGCGGTGGCTGTTCACGCGGAGCGGGCCAGGGGCGTCGAACCAGTTTGAGAGCTGCGGCTTTATTCGCTCTCGGGCCGGCGTTCCGTATCCGGATTTGCAGTATCATTTCCTGCCGATTGCGGTGCGCTATGACGGGCAGGCGGCGGCTGAGGGCCATGGTTTTCAGGCGCAGGTGGGGCCGATGCGCAGTGCGGCGCGCGGGTCGGTCACGCTGCGCTCCAGCGAGCCGGCTGAAGCGCCGAAGATTGTGTTCAACTACATGAGCGATCCGCAGGACTGGATTGATTTTCGCAAGGCCATCCGCCTGACCCGCGAGATTTTTGCGCAGCCCGCCTTCGCTCCCTACTACAAGAGCGAGATCCAGCCTGGCGCGGACGCGGTGAGCGATGAGGCGCTCGATGACTTCATCCGCGAGCATGCCGAAAGCGCCTATCATCCGTGCGGGACGTGCCGGATGGGGGCAGCGAACGATCCACATGCCGTTGTTGATCCCGAGACCCGCGTCATCGGCGTTGAGGGACTGCGTTTAGCGGACAGCTCAGTGTTTCCGCGGGTTACCAACGGCAACCTCAACGCGCCGTCGATCATGGTGGGTGAGAAGGCCGCGGATCACATTTTGGGCAGCCCGCTGCTCGCCGCGGATAACCGCGAGCCGTGGATGCATCCGCATTGGGAAACCGCGCAGCGCTAAGGGCAACCGACGGAGTGTCACAGAAGCGAACGGCCCGCGAAGGCGCTTAACCCGACGCGGCGACTGGCCAAGACTTCCGGCGCAGTCGGTGGTATAGCGATGGCATGTCAGATGGTCCCGAGACGGCTGCGCCGAACACTGCCGACGCACCCCCTCCCGAGGCCGGTGCGCCTCCCGTTGAACCGGGCGCGTCGAGCAGCATCAACCTCACAAATCTCGCCTACCGGTCCGTCGCCCACATGATCCAGGCGCGGCGGCTGCGCGGTGGCGACATCATCGTTGAGGCGCGCCTGGCTGGGGTTTTGGGGATTTCGCGCACGCCCCTTCGCGAGGCGCTGCAGCGGCTGGAAGGCGAGGGCTTGGTGCGCAAGACCGCCAACCGGTCCTTCGTGGTGCGCAAGGTGGATCTTCAGGAGTATCTGGAGAGCCTGAAGGTGCGCGAGGTGCTGGAGCCGGAGGCGGCGGCACTTGCTGTGGGGCGCATCTCGTCGGCTTCGTTCCGGGCGGTGCGGCGTGAGTTGGTGGCGCTCATCAACGCGACTGCCTACCACACTGAGGCGCACTGGGCGTCGGACGACAACGTGCACCGGCTGTTCTCGCAGGCGTGCGGCAACCAGGTGCTGTCCAATACGATTGAGGCGCTGCGGGTGACGACGCGGCTTTTTGAGATCAACCGGCTCGCGGACAGGTTGGGGCCGGACAGCGAGGAGCATATGGCGATCCTCGATGCGTTGGAGGCGGCCGATCCTGCCCTCGCGCGGCGGGCGGTGCGCAACCACATCCGCTCGCTGACGCGCTACTCCACTAAGCTTTTGCTCTGAGCGACCTTAAAGAGCCAGCGGGGCGTATCACGCACAGCCTTTGACAGCGTTTGGTGCGGCACGCCGGTGGCGTCGAGGAGGGCGAGGAAACATCGAAGCCCCTCCACAGGCGGCGGGAGGAGGCTGACACCGCAATCGCTGGAGAGAACGAGGCGTCCAGGTGCGGCGGCCTTTGCGAGCGCGGTCATCTTCGCGGCGTCCACGCGGGCGATGACGTGCTTTTCTGCGTCTACGTGCGTGAGGCCGGCCTCGGTGGCGTGGGAGACGAAGAAGAAGGATAGCTCTGCCACTGCGCCGAGCGCGGTGAGGGCGGCGACGTCGTCTGGCGCGTAGTGGTTGGCGGGTACGAGGATGCGCGTCACCCCGCGCGCCAGGGCGGCTTCGGCGACACGGTGGGCTTCGGGTGCTGATACGTGGCCGGTGTTGAGGGTGACGTCGGCTGCAGCGACGAGGTCGAGGATTTCGGGGAGTGGGTCGGGGAGCGGGCCGGCGGCTGGGACTGCGAGGCAGGCGTCCAGATGGGCTTTGCTGCGCCCCTCTTGCTCGGCGACGAAGTGGGTGTGGTGCGTTGGCAGGGAGATAAAGCGGGCGCCCTCGCCAGGGCCGTAGCCAACGGCGAGCGCGGCTTGTACCGCGGCGGGGGAGAGGCCGCCGGCGGGAGGCTCCATGATGAGGCCGCCGAAAATATCGGTGGTTGCGTCCGGTCGCACGCGGCGGGCGAGGGCGGCGAGTTGTACCGATGAAGCGAAGTTGTCCATCAGGCCGAGGGCGGCCATGCCGGCTTGGTCGGCGGCGTCGAACGCTTCGATCACATCGAGCCGGCGGGCGTTGATGTGGGGGCAGGCGTGGACGTGGCCGTCGATGGCGCCGGCGAGGTCGGTGATGGAAGCGACAGCCATGCGGGCTCAGTGGCGGATGATTTTGGCGGAGAACTCGCGCAGCCGGTCGGTCTCGGGTGCGTCGAAGATCTGCGCTGGCGGGCCGGCCTCGACGACCTGGCCGGCGTCCATAAAGACCACCTTGCTCGCCACCTCCCGGACAAAGCCCATCTCGTGGCTGACGATGAGCATGGTCATGCCGTCGGCGGCGAGGAGGCGGACGGTGTCGAGCACCTCGTTGACGAGTTCGGGATCGAGCGCGGAGGTGACCTCGTCGAGGAGCAAAATGTCGGGCTGGAGCGCGAGAGCGCGGGCGATCGCAACGCGCTGCTGTTGGCCGCCCGACAGCTCGTCCGGATAAGCGCCGAGCTTATCGGCGAGGCCGACCTTGGCGAGGAGTTCCGCGGCGCGCCCGTTCACCTCGGACCGCTTGCGCTTTTTCACGATGGTCGGCGCGATGGTGACGTTGCGCAGCGCCGTCATGTTTTGAAACAGGTTGTACTGCTGGAAGACGATGGCGAAGCGGTCGCGCGCGCTGCGCAGTGAGGCCTGGCTTTTGTAGTCCACCACGTCGTTTTCGATGGTGACGCGGCCGGCAGTGGGGCGCAGCAGGCCCACGAGCGTGCGCAGAAGGGTCGATTTTCCGGAGCCGGACGGGCCGATGAGGGCGGCGATTTCGCCGCGCTCGATGGAAAGGCTGACGTTGTTGAGTACTGGCACTTTGCCGTAGCTCGCGCTGAGGCCCTCGACTGTCAGGAATGCCATCTCATCGTCCGATCATGCCCGTGAGGGGCCGCTGGCCTGTTGTTTGTCAGTGCGTTGATTGCCGCAATAAGCCGTAGCGTTCAGTATTAAATTGTGCAACGATTGTATGCAATCTGAATGAGGAGCCGCTGCTGATGACGAAACGGGGTCCCACCATGTCCTCCCCAGTGTTCACCCGCCGTTCGATGCTTGGTCTGGCCGCTGGCGCGGCCACGCTTCCGCTTTTCGGCAGTTTGGATGCATTTGCCAGGCCACTGTCCGAGGTCTTGTCGTCGGGCCGACTGCGCGCCGGCATTAACCCGACGCTTCCGCCGTTCGGCACGTTCAACGACCGCAACGAGATCGACGGGTTCGACGCCGATATCGCGAAAAAGCTCGCCGAGATGATGAATGTGGAGCTGGAGATCGTGCAGGTCGGCAGCCCCGACCGGATCCCGTTCCTTCAGGCGGACCGCATCGACATTGTGCTGGGCGCCATCACCCGGACCGTCCCCCGCGCGCTGGTGATCGACTACACGATTCCGCTACACACGCAGACGGTCGCTGTGCTCACCAAGGCCGACACGTCTGTGCCGATCAACACGCTCGCCGACCTCAACAATCCTGAGGTGAACCTTGTGCAGGTGCGCGGGACGATCGGCGTGCCGTGGGTGGAGACGAACGCGCCCGGCGCGCAGGTGACGCTGCTCGACAACTACCCCGACACCTTCCGTGCCATGCAGCAGGGCCGCGCTGACGCGATGGTCGACGTGGTGGAATCGGTGGTCATTCCCATGCGCCAGTATGAGGGCGTGGATTGGCGCATTCTGGACGAGACCATCTCCAACACTTGGGTGGGGATCGGCGTCCAGAAGGGCAACGACACGCTGAAAGACTTCCTCAACGTCGCGGTCTTTGATTTGCACCGGACCGGCTTTGTGGAGGAGACTTGGGAGAAGTGGTTCGGCACGCCGATGCAAACGCCGGTGCCGCTCAACCCGATCTTCTAGCCGGCGCGCCACCGCCATCGGTGGCGGCCGCTTGAGCGGTCGCCACAGGAGCGACTATGGATCTGCAATACGGACAGGTCGTTCAGTACATTCCCGACTTGCTTGGGGGCGCCGTCATCGCGCTCCAGCTGGCGGTGCTGGCTTTCTTGATGGGGATGCTCATCGGGTTGTTTTGCGCCGCGACGCTGGCTTATGGGCCGCGTGCGGCGCGGATCCCTGTGCGGATCTATGTGAGCTTTTTCACCAACACGCCGCAGCTCGTTCAAATCTTCTTCTTGTTCTTCGCGCTGCCCGAGTTCGGCATT
>CAKZYH010000509.1 GCA_937884725.1 uncultured Paracoccaceae bacterium | reverse complement strand
TACTGCTCGGTGCCGAACAGCATGCCGTATTGGTCGCCGAGTTCGCTATGGTTCGCCGCGATGGCGAGGCAGCAGGCGACGCCCGCGCCGGTGAAAACCCAACCACTCAAGCTTGGCCGGCCGAACAGGAAAATGAACGGCAGCGCGAGCGCCATGTGGATCGGTCGCGCCACCAGGTTGGGCGTTAGCCCATAGAGCACCAGCCCTGCGTGAAAGCCGATCACGACGAGGCCGAGACAGATCCAGATCGCCCGGACCCAGCCCGGCATCGCCGCGTCAGTCATAGATGGTGCGCGAGCGCCTTAGCGCGCAGTGTCAGGAACGTCGACGCCGATTTCGTCGTAGTAGGCGAGGGCACCCGGGTGGATCTTGCCGTCAATGTTGGCAAGGAATGAGGGATCAACGCCGTCCCACCACTTGGCGGTCTGGCCAAGCGCGTCCTTTTGCTCCCAGTACGCTTTGGTGAGCGCGTAGGCGGTATCGTCGCTCATCGCGGTGGTGGTGTAGGCGACCACCGGCAGCGATGTCGTGACGATGGGCGCATCCTGTCCCGGATAGGTGCCGGCGGGGATCTCAAGGCGCGTGCGCTTGGTGGCGGCGACCTGATCCTCAGTGAGTGACACCACGGTGACGCCGGTGCCGGCGGCGGCCTCGATGACGTTGGGCGCGGGGAAGGAGCCTGCGGTGACAAACGCGTCGATCTGGCCGTTTTTCAGGGCGCCGACGGCGTTGGAGAGCTCAGCGTCGGCGACGTCCACGCTGTCGGTTAGGCCAAACATGTCGAGATATTTGGCGCCTTCACGGGCGCCGAACGAGCCTTTACCCAGAAGCACGGTTTTGCCGGCGAGGTCTTCAAGCGTTTCAACGCCAGCGTCCTCGCGTACGACGAAGTGCATGGTCAGCGACGGGATCGGGAAGAGTGCCCGGATGTCGGCGAATTTCGGGTTGGCGCGCTCTTCGAACATCGCCTTGCCGGCGCCGGCCAAACGGACCAGGGCGGGCGGTGTGGTGAACACATAGTCGCCGCCGCGGGCGAGCACTTCCATGACGTTTTGGACCGAGCCTTGGCTCTCCTCCACGGTCATGGAGATCGTCTCCGGCATCGCCTCGGCGAGCTGGACGGCCATTTGGTAGTAGGACGATCCGGCTTTGGCGGATTTATAGGTCACGCGCTCGGCGGCCCCGGCGGCTGTGGCGCTCAGTGCGAACGCTGCGATTAGGGCAAGGGTGGTGGCCCGCATAACAGTCTCCCTCAAGCTTTCGGCGTTTCATGCCGATTTTGGCGCACCCTAGACGTGGGGACCTCCTGAAGTCCACGCGCGGCGATGCCATCTGTGATCGTCAACGATTAGAGGGCGTGATGAAGCGCTTCCACTGCAGCCGATGCGGCCATGAGGTGTACTTCGATTCCGCGCGATGCGTCGGCTGCGGCGCGTGGCTTGGCTTCGAGCCGGGTGCGCTCACGATGCTATCCGCGGCGGCTGAGTTCGATGACGTGACCGACCCCGCTGCGCTGCGATGGGAGTTTGGGGGCAGCACGTTCATGGCCTGCTCCAACCGAGGGCTCTCGGAGTGCAACTGGCTCGTTCGCGAAGGTGCGCCGGAGCTGTGCGTGGCGAGCCGGCACAATGCGGTGATCCCGGACCTTTCGGATGCGGCGGCGCGGCTGTTGTGGGTCCGGCTAGAGGCGGCGAAGCGGCAGCTCTTTTACCAGCTGATCCGTTGGGATTTGCCGCGGCCCACCAAGGCGGAGGACCCAGAGCGAGGTCTCGCGTTCGCGTTTCTCGCCGATACTGTTCATCCCGACGGCACGGTGGAGAATGTCCTCACCGGCCATGCGGGTGGCCTCATTACGCTCGCCATCAAAGAGGGCGACGATGCGGAGCGTGAGGTTCGCCGTACTGCGCTTGGCGAGCCGTTTCGGACCCTGATCGGGCACTTCCGGCACGAGGTCGCGCACTACTATTGGGACCGCTTGGTGGCGGACGGCTCAGACGACACGCGGGATAAGGTTCGGGCAATATTTGGCGATGAGCGCGCCGACTATGGCGCTGCATTGGAGCGTCACTATGCCGATGGTCCCCGCCCGGACTGGCGCGACCACTTCATCTCCAGCTACGCCGCCGCTCACCCGTGGGAGGATTTCGCTGAGACGTTCGCCCATTATGCCCACCTGGTGGACGGGTTGGAAACAGCATCCGCGTTCGAGCTGGCGGCCGACCATGCGCTGGGGCTTGACCCCTACGTGGCCGGCACCTCCGATGAGCTGTTGTCGGCTTGGATCCCGCTGACGCTGGCAGTGAACGCGCTCAACCGCTCGATGGGCCAGCCGGACCTTTATCCGTTCGTGGTCCCGGCGCCGGTCCGGGCAAAGCTCGCGCTGGTGCACGAGCTGGTGCGCACGCTCTCTGTCCAGTAGGGGCGTGCCGAAGCGTTAGGCT
>CAKZYH010000508.1 GCA_937884725.1 uncultured Paracoccaceae bacterium | reverse complement strand
TTCACGGTCATCTCCGGCAGCACTTGGACGATGAACTGGTCGCCCTCGATGCGCTCCACGTGCTTGGGTCCGATCTTGTCGACCAGCTTCCAGGGTTCGGCCTGCAGGATTTTGTCGTCCCAACGGTGCGACAGGATGAGGCGGATGCCCTGCCCTTCCGACAGGTAGACTTTGCGCACAAGGAAGCTGCCGGCGACATCGGGCTTGTCGCGATAGTCCCAGTTCATGTCGACGTTGCCCCAGCCGACGGGCACGGGGGCGAGTACCCAGTAGTTGAGGGCAGGCAAATCGTTGAAATAAAAGCGGCCGGCCGCATCGCAGTGGCTGTAGCGCACGGCACCGGTGACGTGGGGGCGTTCCAGGTTGTGCTCGTAGATGCGGTTGTCGTGCTTCCAGATTTCGATGGCCTCATCCACCAGCGGCACGGCCGGCATGATGTAGACGACCTCGCCGGCGCATGTGACGACGGTGCCGTTTTCGTGGCGGCGGAGCGCTTGACCGACGATGAAAGCGGAGCCGTTGCCGGCGTAGGGCTCTAGCTCTGCCGCGGTCATTTTGTTGCGCAGCTGGATGGGCTGGTCGTAGCCGACCTTGTAGATGCCGAAGACCCGGACGTTTTCGGCGCATCCGGCAACGAGCAACGTTATGAGCAACACCACCGCAGCGCGCATAACGCACTCCCAACAACTTTTGGACACATTGCCTACCCAAAGTTGCTGCCGGCAAGACTTAATTGACACCGGGCGTTGATCAATCTGTGCGTGATGCAAAACCACCACACCGAAATCCAACGTTGCAGTTGACGGGATCTTTCCAACGAATTTTGCGCCTGGGGAACTCTGGCGTGAGGCGTTCGGGGGCCGTCTGCCGACTTCCCCCTTGCCCTAATGTATGCATTTGCAGAGGTTAGATATGTCCGACCTCAGTTGCCGAGAAACGCCATGACCGCAGCATCCCCCGCCGCCCAGAATCAGGCAAAAGGCGACACGTTCCCCAAGCTGTTGCTGGACAACGCGGCGACGCGCCCGGACAGGCCCGCGATGCGCGAGAAGGATTTGGGCATCTGGCGCACATGGACGTGGGCTGAGGTGAAGGACGAAGTGATGCGCTTTGCCCTTGGCCTGGAGCAGCTTGGGCTTAAGGAAGGCGAGACTGTTGCCATTATCGGCGGCAACAAGCCTCGGCTTTACTGGACCTTTATGGCGGCGCAGTCGCTGGGGGCGATCCCTGTGCCGGTGTACGCCGATGCCATCGCCGAGGAGCTAGCCTTTGTGCTCGATAATGCGGACTGCGCGTTTGCGGTGTGCCAGGACCAGGAGCAGGTCGACAAGGTTTTGGGCGAGCAGGAGAAGCTTCCGAAGCTGAGGGTCGCCATCTACGACGAGCAGCGGGGGCTGCGCGACTACGACCACACGCACCTTCATGCATTCACGACGGTGCAGGAGATGGGCGCGGCGCTGACCCATGAAGGCCCAGACGCGGCGAAGCGGTGGGAGGACAAAATCGCGGCGGGCTCACCCGATGCGCCGTCGACGATCCTTTACACCTCAGGCACGACCGGCCAGTCGAAGGGCGTCATTTTGCGCGCAGGCCGCGCCGTTCAGGCGGCCCGCGATACGGCTGCGTTCGACCATCTGAGCGACGCTGACGAGGTGCTCGCGTACCTCCCTCTCGCGTGGGTTGGCGACCACTATCTGAACTATGCGCAAGGGCTTGTCTGCGGGTTCTGTATGGCGTGCCCTGAGGGTTCGGACACCGTTCCGCACGATCTGCGCGAGATCGGGCCAACCTTTTATTTCGCGCCGCCGCGGGTGTTTGAGGGGCTTCTCACCAACGTCACCATCCGGATGGAAGACGCTGGCGCGATCAAACGCTGGCTGTTCAAGAAGTACATGGCGGTGGCGAAGGAGCACGGCGAGGCGATCCTGGATGGCAAGCCGGTCGGCTCTGGCGCGCGGCTCAGCTACTGGCTGGGTGAGCGCTTGATCTATGGACCGGTGAAGAACGTGCTTGGGTTTTCGCGCATCCGCGTCGCCTATACTGCTGGCGAAGCCATTGGCCCGGACCTGTTTTCGTTCTTCCGCTCGCTCGGCATCAACCTGAAGCAGCTTTACGGGCAGACCGAGGCCTTCCTTTACGTCACCGCGCAGAAGGACGGTGAAGTGCGGCCCGATACTGTGGGGCCGGCGATGCCTGGGGTGGATCTGAAGATCGCCGACAATGGCGAGGTGTTGTTCAAATCGCCGGGGATGTTCGTTGAGTATCACAAGGCTCCGGAAAAGACGGCCGAGGCACTGACCGAGGACGGCTACATCAAGACCGGGGATGCGGGGATCTTTGAGGCTGATGGGCAGCTCAAAATCATCGACCGGGCCAAGGACGTGGGCAAGCTTGAGGACGGCCGGCTGTTTGCGCCGAAATACCTGGAGAATAAGCTGAAATTCTTCCCTGAGATCCGTGAGGCCGTGACGTATGGGCATGATCGGCCATTCGTAGCGGCGATGCTCAACATTGACCTGGCGGCGGTCGGCAACTGGGCGGAGCGCAACAACATCGCTTACGCGTCGTATCAGGAGCTTGCCCAGCATCCGCGGGTGGCTGAGATTATCCGCGAGAGCGTTGCCGCGACCAACAAGGCGCTGGCGGACGAGCCGATGATGGCGGGGATGCAGATCAAGCGCTTCCTGGTGCTCCACAAGGAGCTGGACGCGGACGATGGCGAGTTGACCCGGACGCAAAAAGTCCGCCGTTCGTTTGTTGCTGACCGCTACGCTCCGCTCATTGATGCACTGTATGGCGGCGCTGAGGACTGTTTTGTGCGCACCGAGGTGACATTCGAAGATGGGCGGCGCGGCTTTATCGAGGCCACTGTGAAGGTGCACGACGCCGAGACCGCACCTGTGCCGGCGATGGCTGAAGCTGCGGAGTGAGGCTCGGTTTGGGTCGGTACGACGTGGATCGAAACGACTGAGCTTGGCGGCAACGATGTTGCATTGGCGATCGCAGTAGAACCACGACAGCGTGGCGTGGATGATCGCGGCCGCGATCGGAGCTGCGGGTATCTAACGAGGAAGGGGTACGACGTGCAAGTCTGGCTGCGGTGTCGCCCCAACCACCCTCAGTGCGCCTTGTGACGCTGGGCGGGACCCGCTTTGAGGAGTGAGCGCAACACCTGGCTGGCGCTTGTCGCGCTGTCCTTGGCGGTGGTCGTCTCCAACTCGTTCGGCCGGTTTGCGTACGGGCTGATCCTTCCCGCGATGCAATCCGATTTGGCGTGGAACTACACGGCGGCCGGTTGGATGAATACGGCCAACGCTATTGGCTACATCATCGGCGCAGCCGGCACGTTGGCGACCGTTGAGCGCGTTCGCCCTCCCGTTTTGATGTCGGCCGGACTGGTGAGCACAGCGCTTGCCATCCTGTTCACGGGGATGACCGACAACTTCGTTTGGCTGACGGTGTGGCGAACGGTGGCGGGAATTGCTGGCGCCTTCGTGTTCATTGCGGGCAGCCGGATCGCGGCGCAGCAGTTTGCCAACGATAGCGGCAAGAACGCAGTGGCCGTTGCGGTGTTTTTTGGTGGCGGCGGGGTTGGAATGATTGTGTCGGGCACAAGCTTGCCTATGCTTTTCGCAGCCTTTGGGCCGACGGCCTGGCCCACGGCGTGGCTTTCGCTAGGCGCGGTGGCGCTTGCCATTTGCCTTGCCGCTCTCCCCGCCGCCTTTGCCTTGGCGCCGAAAGGGCCGAGCGCGCAGCCGACGGGGAGCCTTGGTGGGTTTGCCGCGATGCCGCTTCGCCCGATGATGCCGCAGCTGGTCGGCTACACGCTTTTGGCGCTCGGCTACGTGGTTCACCTCACCTTTCTGGTCGCGTGGATGACAACGCTGGCGTTCGATCCGGGGCATGTGGCGATCACCTGGTCGATAGCGGGTGTGGCGATGATTGCCTCGCCGTTTTTCTGGCGGCCGATTACGGCGACGCGGCGCGGCGGCCTGCCGCTCGCCGCCGCCAACACCGCCTACGCCATCGGGGCGGCGCTGCCGCTGGTGTTCCCGACGCCGGCCGGCATTTTCATTTCCGCCGTGTTTTTCGGCCTTGGCCTGTTTGCTGGGCCGAGCGCGATCACGATTTTCGTGCGCCGGAACCTGCCCGCCACGGTGTGGGGCGCAGGCGTTGCGCTGTTCACGCTGATTTTTGCCGTTGCGCAGGCTATTGGGCCGGTCGCCGCGGGCTTTCTGTCTGACGCCACTGGCAGCCTGGATGCTGGGCTGACGGCGGCCGCTGTGATCTTGTTTGCGGCGGCTGCGGTCGCGGCGCTGCAACGCCCGCTTGCCGTTGCTGAGCCGATGGGCGAAAAAGCTCAAAACGCCTGAGGACGCGCCTTATGAACATGCACGCCGCCCCCGTCGCAGCCGGTGAAACGCTTCTGTCGGTGGAGGACGTCACGCTGTCGTTCGGCGGGGTGAAGGCGATCCGGGGTGTCTCGTTCGACATCAGAAAGGGCGAAATTCGCGCCATTATCGGCCCCAACGGCGCCGGCAAGACGTCGATGCTCAACGTTATCAATGGGTTCTATCATCCGCAGGGCGGGGTGATCACCTACAAGGGCGCGCCGCGCAGCCGGATGAAGCCGCACGATGCGGCCGCGACGGGCATCGCCCGCACGTTCCAGAACGTTGCGCTGTTTAAGGGGATGACGACGCTGGACAACATCATGTCCGGCCGGACGCTGCAGATGAAAACGAACTTTTTCTGGCAACTGATCCGGGGCGGCCCGGCGTTGCGCGAGGAGGTTGAGCACCGCAAGCGCGTCGAGGACATTATCGACTTTCTGGAGATTGAAGCCATCCGGAAAACGCCGGTGGGCCGCCTTCCCTATGGCCTGCAGAAGCGGGTGGAGCTTGGCCGGGCGCTGGCAATGGAGCCGGAACTGTTGCTTCTCGACGAGCCGATGGCGGGCATGAACCTTGAAGAAAAAGAGGACATGTGCCGGTACATTCTGGATGTGCGCGAGGAATTCGGTACGACCATCGCCCTCATCGAGCACGACATGGGCGTAGTGATGGATATTTCCGACCGCGTGGTGGTGCTGAACTACGGCGAGAAGATCGCAGACGGCACGCCCGAGACCGTTCAGGCGGACCAGGATGTGATTGACGCCTATCTGGGCGTGCCGCACTGAGGCTCGGCTGAAGTCGGCGCGGTGTCCGGCCGGCCTTGCTTAAGTCTCGCCGATTAGTTCATCGATCCGCGCTTGCCGCTCCATGAATTCACGGGCGCCGGTTTCGGGCAAAGCGGGCGCGAAAACAAAGCCCTGCCCGACGGTGCATCCGACCGCGCGCAGGTGACGCAAGGTTTCTTCGTCCTCGATCCCTTCGGCCACCATGTTGAGCCGCAGTTTTCGGGCAATCTGAACGATGGCGGCAACGATCTGCCGGTCCTGTTCGGAGTTGGCGGCGTTCCCGACAAAGCTGCGGTCGA
>CAKZYH010000507.1 GCA_937884725.1 uncultured Paracoccaceae bacterium | reverse complement strand
TTTCCCGAAAGCCATGCCGCAAGCTTTGCCCTTCTGGTCTACGCGTCGTGCTGGCTGAAGTGCCATTATCCGGACGTTTTTTGCGCGGCTCTCCTCAACAGTCAGCCCATGGGTTTTTACGCGCCGGCCCAGATCGTGCGTGATGCGCGCCAGCATGGTGTCGAAGTGCGCGCGGTGGACATCAACCACTCCGACTGGGATTCAACGCTGGAAGAGGGTCCGCGCGCTGCCACGCGCATGCACGCCGACCATGCCTCGATGGAAAGTGCCAACCGTTCTCAGTGCGCCGTTCGCTTGGGTCTTCGCCAGGTGAAGGGGCTTCACGAGGAGGACATGCGTCGCTTGGTGGAGCGGCGGGGCGATGGGTACGATTCGGTGCGCGATCTGTGGCTGCGCACCGGGTTGAACCGCGCCGCCGTGGAACGGCTTGCCGATGCCGACGCGTTTGGTTCGCTCGGCCTGTCGCGCCGCGATGCGCTTTGGGCAGCCCGCGGTCTCGACCCTGCGGGCAAGGCAGAGGATTTGCCCTTGTTTGCCGCGGCCGACACTGCGGCGCTGCGCGAAGAAGCTGCGGCGAACTTGCCGCCCATGCCTCCCGGCGAGGAAGTCATCAACGATTACAGGTTCTTGTCGCTCTCCATCAAAGCTCACCCCGCTGAATTCGTCCGTGATGAGCTTGCCGCGGAAGGCGTTCTGCCGGCGAACGCTCTTAAAGAGATCGCTGCTCAAAGGCAGTCGCCTAGCCCGAGGGTGATCACCGGACAGTCGCGCAATTTCGGCGAAGCAATGCCCGAAGGCCCCAACGGCCGGGAGCGGACCGCGGCCTGGAAAAAGGCCCGCCGTAACGCTCTGCAACGGGGCGCGCGCCACGTCTCTGTGGCGGGCCTTGTGCTGGTTCGCCAGCGTCCGGGGTCCGCTAAGGGCGTTATTTTCATGACCACGGAGGACGAGACGGGGATCACAAATGTGATCATCTGGCCAAAGGTGTTTGAGGCCTTCCGCCAGATCGTGCTTGGCGCGCGCTTTGTGAAAATCACCGGAACAGTGCAGGCGGAGGACAATGTGATCCACCTGGTGGCGCACAAAATCGAAGACCGCACGCCGCTCCTCACTCGCCTCACCGATGGCGATGACTGGGACATCATGGATCGGGCCGACGAGGTGAAGCGGCCTTCGGTGGACCTTCGCACCGAAGTGAAGCCGCGTTCCCGCCTTGCCCGCCTCATGCAAGAGGCGCCGGAGCTGGGTGACGACCTCGACAACATTCTGGATCAGAACAAGACCATCGTGGACGCGATCAACGCGCACCGGCAGGCGGCGGCAGCTATTGAAGCCGGCGCGATTGTTCCGTTGGATCCAACGCCTGCGCCGCGCTCCACTTGGGGCACAGCGCGATCCGCCGCCATCGACATGTCGCAGCTGGGCGAAACGGTGAAGCGCACGCGTAAGGTTTTGCCCAAAGGGCGGAATTTCCATTGAGCAGGTGGTCGGGCGCCGTTTTTTGGTTGCTCGCGGGGGTTGTCCGGACTGCCGGCTTAGCTTGGCGCGAAACGCTGCGCGGCGCGGCTGTGCTCCGCGATAAGCTTTGGCACGTCAACGCCAACAGGGTGGCCGTCCTCGACCAACCAACGGCCTGCGACCATGACCCGGTCCGCCCTGTGGGCGCCGCAATGGACGAGCGCGGCGATGGGATCGTGCTGGCCAGAAAAGCGCATTTCGTCGAGCGTGAAGAGCGCAAGGTCAGCCTGCATTCCCACAGCAATCCGGCCGATATCGGCACGCCCCAAGAGGGCGGCCGAGCCCTCACTCGCCCATCGCAGCACTGTGCGGTGGGTGACACGCTCGGTATCCAAATAGCCCAAGCGGTTGAGCATCAACGCCTGGCGGACCTCTTGGATGAGGTTGGACGAATCGTTGGATGCCGATCCATCCACCCCCAGGCCGATGGTCGATCCCGCAGCCTCCAACTCCAGCGTGCGGCAAAAGCCCGACGCGAGCACGGCGTTGGCCGAGGGGCAATGGGCGACCCCGACGCTGGCCGCGCCAAGCCGTGCAATGTCCTCATCGGTAAAGTGAATCCCGTGCGCGACCCACGTGCGCGGCTGCATCCAGTGGACATCGTCGAGCCAATCGACGGGCCGGTAGCCGAAAACCTCCTTGGAAAACTCCTCTTCATCGAGCGTCTCGGCGAGGTGGGTGTGAAGGCGGCAGTTGTACCGCTCGGCCAACGCTGCGCTCTCGCGCATAACGCGCTTCGACACGCTAAATTGTGCGCAAGGCGCCAGCGCGATCTGCACCATCGCGCCGTTGCTGGTGTCGTGATAGCGGCGCAGCACGCGCTCCGAATCGGCGAGTACCGTGTCGTCGTCCTGCACCATTTCTGGAGGCGGCATGTCGCCAAAAGTCTGGCACAAAGACCCGCGCGTCACTGTCGTGCGAATGCCAAGCGCCTGTGCCTCTTCGACCTCTATGTCGACGGCATCCTCGATGCCCTCAAAGATCACGTAGTTGTGGTCCGTGGCGGTGGTGCAGCCGGACACCAGAAGCTCTGTATAGGCAAGGCGCGCTGCGATCCGCAGCATGTCGCGGTCGAGCGCCGCCCACATGGGGTAGTTGACCTGCAGCCACGGGAACAAGGCTTTGTTGTAGGCCCCAGGATGCGCCCGGCTCAGCGTCTGAAAAAAGTGATGGTGGCTATTGATGAGGCCGGGCAGCACGACATGCCGGCCTGCATCGTAGGTGGCATCAACGGGGGCGAGCGGGGTGCTGCC
>CAKZYH010000506.1 GCA_937884725.1 uncultured Paracoccaceae bacterium | reverse complement strand
GCAAAGGCGCGTTCGCCGCCGGCGCCGGCCGCAACTTCCTCGCCCTCCTCGACGAGGTGCGCGCCGACTACCGCGAGGGCCGTGTGGCGCGCGACGTCGCGGCAGGGTTCGCCATCGCCAAGGCCGCCAATGAGGAGGCCGAAACCATCGGCGGCGACCCGCAGGAAATACGCGATGCCTACCGCAACGTTGTGCGGTCGAGCCAGCATTTCGGTCAGATTTTCGACCATCTGAAGGGCTTCAACATCGCCCAGAGTTTCGATGCGATTGTCGGCACCTTCTTAAAAAGCGCAGCGGCCGAACTCGATGTGTTGTCGAGCGAGAGCCCTGAACGCATCGGCGATGCCCGCACGCTGCTACAGGGGGTCATCGGCGAGCTACAGAAGCTGAAAGTCCTGTCGAGCGTGCACGATGACGTCGAGCAAGGCCTTTCGCGTCTGGTGCGCATCTACCCGCAGCTTGCCACCGGAGCCCGCGAGAGCGGCACGTGAAGCCCCCGGCCGCCCCAGCTGGACCGCGCGGCGCACTTCCCCCAGGCGCGGTGGAGCTGACGAGCCGGCTCCTGCACTTTTGCGCCTCGCCATCGGCCTCGGTCCGCGATGCTGAGCGGCTCATTGCCGGTCTCAGCGATGCGAACGATCCGGCGGTCGCGGTCGCCGCGGTCAACATGATCCGCGACATTCATGGCCTTCTCGCCGACGCCGCCTTCCCCTCCTTCGCCGCCCGCGAACAGCAGCGACGGGCGCTCCTCGACCTCTCCACCAAGCTGGTCGCCGCGGAAGAAGCCGCCTTCGCGGAATAGGCCACGCGGCAAACAAAGGACGGATGAACAGTGCCAGATATTCCAACGCGGATGTGGCCCACCGTGGAGCGGTTCGCCGAGTCGCTCGGCCTCCCGGCGGTGCCGCGCCGAGACGGGAGCGTCGCCTTCGCCTTTGAGGAGACCGGGACGCTCACCTTCGCCACGACGCGCGAGGGCGACCGCGTGGTCATGACACTGGTCCGTCCGTCAGAGCTGCCGATTGCCGGCGTTCTGGCAGCGGGCGGCTACGATCAGAGCATCGACACTCTAGTCCACCCGGGCCTCACGCCGTCCGGCCAGCCGGCGCTTTCCATCGTCTACGGCGCGGACGAGTTCGACGTTCCGCGCGTCGCAGCGCACGTAGAGGCGCTGGCGCAAACGCTAGGCGCACGCTGAACCCTACGCCACGCCATCCACAACGTGCCCGATAGCACAGCCCCTCCGCCCCACTGGTGCGACTAACAGTGTGAATGCGGCGCCCACGCCGACCGCGACAGAGGGACCGGACATGTCCGACGACCAATCGATCCTCGAAAGCCACCCGTTCCTGCGCGAAGACTTCGCGGCGACGGGCGAATTCGCCAGCGGTCTTCTGGCCGAGTGGATGACAACACGGGGTCTCGACAGCGAGGCCGTCAAGCAAGCTCTCGACGGCGGCGCGACGCCCGCGGCTATGCTCGGCCTTGGGCATGAGCACATCGACGCGCTCTACACCCAAGCCTACGACCTTCTTCAAGTCGGTGACATCGAGAACGCACGGTCGGTGCTGACCACGCTCCTCCAGCTGGAGCCGACCAACGAGCGTGCGGTCTACGCCATGGCGGCCAGCCACCAGCTCGAAGGCAACATGAAGCGCGCGGCCGAGATCTACGCGATCTTTACCGCGCTCGATGCCACCAACCCGCTCGGATATCTGCGCGTCGGCGAATGCCTGCTCGCGCTGGGCGAAGTGCAAAACGCCTACGACGCGTTCGACCTCGCCGCCGGCGAGGCGGCGCGCGGCAACGGCGAACCAGGCGCCGAACAGCTCGCCCGCGAGAAAATGGCCGAAGCAATCGCCGCCGGAGCCGAGCCGCCCGCATCACAAGGCTGACCGCGGTTTTCCTTGTCGCGGCTCCGTCCCGCGCAACGTATTTCAGGAGATCTCCATGGCGACCGGTACGATCGGCAACACGCCAGCCTACAACCCGCAAATCACGCAGACGCAGGCCGGCCAGACAGCACCGGTCGACGAAGCGAAGACAAAGGCCGGAGTTGCCGGGAGCGGCGGTGTGGTGCCGTCGCCAGAGGCAAATGGCACAGGTGCAGGCGCCGCCTACGTCGCAACATTCTCCGCCCTTTTTGCATCCTCCACGCTGGCGCCCAGCCGGCGCGGCGACATGGAGGTGGTGCTCGCCGAGGTGTCGGCCGCGCTGAAGGAAACCCGCGACAAGGTCGAGGGCGAACGCATCAACACCGAGCAGGAGAAAATCCGCGCCTCCCAAGCCGAGCAGCAAGAAAAACTCGCCGAACGCACCGAGAAGATCGAGGATTCGTTAGCGCAGCAGCGCAAAAGCCGCATCGGCGGCATCTTCTCGCGCATCTTCCAAGGTCTCGCGCTCGCGCTGACGGCGGCGATTGCGGGGATGATGTTCGCCTCTGGTGTGGGCGCCGCGTTGGGGGCAGCACTCATCGCGGGCGTCGTGATCCAGGCCTACCAGCTCGCCGACGGGGTCACCGCCGATGTGCGCGGCCTCAGTCTCACCGGCGGCATGGCCCAGCGCCACGCCAACG
>CAKZYH010000505.1 GCA_937884725.1 uncultured Paracoccaceae bacterium | reverse complement strand
AACACCAACTCTGCAGTCGTTTCGCCGACCACAGACGGCCCCGCATCGAGCGAAGCGTTGATGCTCGCAAGCGACGTCTCAGCCGGCAGCAGCTGGCTATAGTCAAGCTCGGGCATGATCTGCACCAGCCGCGTCGTCACCCCGCCCGGTGCATCCCCGGCGAGCAGGTTCTGCCACGACAACGCCGCCGGCTCCCCCGCCGCCTTCGCGGTCAAAACAGCCGCGATCTGCGCGTAAATGCTGTCCAGCGCCTCCGCAGTCGCAGGGTCAGAAGCGGCCCGCCCCCCGTGGATCGTGGCAAGGCTGCCAAACAGCGTCTCAGCCGTGGGCGTTGCCCGAAGCGCCGCCAACAGCTCAGCGCTGCCATCCAGCTGACTGAGCGCCTCCCGCAGCGCATCCGGGTCTTCATACAAAAGCCCGTGCGTCCTGAAGAACGGGTCCGCGCTGTCGGCAAACGCTGAGGAAATGCCAGGCTGCCCCGTCAGCTGATCCACCAGCGCACCCGCCACCGCATCGGCCGCGTCCGGAACCTCGCTCTGCAGCACAATGACGATGCTTTCCAACAAGTGCGGAAACGCGCTCTCAAGCTCGATGGTGCGCTGCTGAAACGGCAAATCCGGGCTCAACATGCTCCGGGTATCGGTGTTGATTTCCAGATAGTTGACGGTCGAGAAGAGCGCCGCGACCACCAGCGCCGCATAGGTGGTGAGGACAAGCCGCGCGCGGCGGACGCAAAACGCAACGATGCCTGCCACGGTCCGCTCGGCCCAATCCATTAGCATGCCATCAGCATGTGTACGCCCCCACCTTCATCGCGGTGTCCGGTTTTGCAGGCTGAAGGCGGCTTGCCAATGGCCAAGCCCGTGTCGTGGGCGCTACCCGTTCGCAGCCCTGGGCTGCGCCATCGCGTGCGTCGCAAGCCGGCGGCCCAAATCCCAAATCGCGCCGGTCACCTGGTGGCAGTCCCCAATAGTCTTGTCGAACGCGCCGACGGTCCACTCCACGTCCCGCTCAGAGATCACCAGCGGCGGCAAGAGCTTGATCACATGCCGGCCGTGACTGGACACCTGCGCCAAAATCCGATGGTCGCTAAAGAGCGGGATCAGGATCATCTGGCTAAACAGCGACACGTTCGCCTTTTCCAGAAGCGTCCAGGCGGTGCGCAACCCAATGCTGCTCGGCTTTCCAAACTCGATGCCGATCATCAGGCCTTTGCCGCGCACGTCCTTCACGAACTCGTACTTGTCGATGAAGGGCCGCATCGCGCCCACCAATTGCGAACCCATGTCCGCCGCGTGCGCCGCCAGCCGCTCCTCCTCCAGCACCTTCAGCGTCGCCAAACCCGCCGCCATGCCAAGGTTGTTCTTGGAGAAGGTGGACCCGTGAACAACGGCCCGGTCCATGCGATCAAACACGGCGTCAAACACGCTGGCCGTCGCCAAAACGGCTCCCACGGCGGTCTGACCACCCGACAGCGCCTTGGCGCACAACACCATGTCGGGCTCAGCGCCATAGTGCTCGACCGCCCACATCTTGCCAGTCCGTCCAAGACCCGTCTGCACCTCATCGGCGACAAACAGCGTCCCACGCGCACGGCACAGGCGCTCCGCCTCGCGAAGATAATCCTCGTCCGGCATGTTCACGCCCTTGCCCTGAATGGGCTCGACGATGAACGCCGCCACATCGTCCGACGCGAGCGCCTCCTCCAGCGCCGCCAAATCGTTGAACGGGATCGCGTCGCAATCGCCAAGGAATGGCCCAAAGCCCGCCCGGAACCCTTTGTCAGCCGTGACAGACAGCGCCCCATAGGTGAGGCCGTGATAGCCCTCGTGGCAAAACACAATGCGCGACCGGCCGGTGGAATAGCGCGCGAACTTCATCGCCGCCTCGACGGTCTCCGCGCCAGAGTTGGCGAAAAACACCCGGTTCAGCCGCTCGCTCGGCGCGATCTTCACCATCGCATCGCCCAACAGCCCGCTCAGCAGCGACACATCAAGCTGCACAAGGTTCGGCAGATCGCGCTGCAAAACATCAATGAGCGCCGCGTTCACCGTCGGATGATTGCGCCCCAACGCAAACACGCCAAACCCGCTTAGAAGGTCGAGATATTCGTGCCCGTCGCTGTCATACAGATACGGACCCTTGGCGCTCACATAGTGGCGATCGAACCCGATGGTGCGCAAAACCCGAACCAGCTGCCTGTTCAGGTGCGATTCGTGTAGGTCAAACTGCTCGCCGTCGCGCTCATCCAAAAGAGCACTGATGAAACTATCCATGACACTCAACGCGTATACTGATCACGAAGCATAGCGCGCCCGGCGACCCTAACGAAACCACTAACCCGTGCGTGCCTCTGCCGCGCCGATCCCACACATCCACGACCTCAGCCCCAAGCCTAACCCTTCTGGATGCGAAACGAGACGGACCATCCTCTCCCGGCACGGTGTCCATCAGGACGTGGCCATCTTCGCGGCAAAAGTTCGGGGCATCGATCTGCGGCAACGGAACATTCGAAATTCTCGTCACGAGACCGCCGGCGGGTAGCGCGGCCATCGGTTTACGGGCCTACAGAACGGGGATCGGACAGCGCGTCATCACCGCCACGCACTACATAGGGCAGGTGCGCTGGCTGGCGGACCACGTGGTGCTTTTCATCCACGGCGAAGTGAAAGCGCACCAAAACGTGGCGCAGCTTCTCGACCGTTCCAGCGTTGAAGAGGCCGGCGCGTTTGTCAGAGGGGAAATCGTCGAATGAACCGGGTCGTTGGACTATTCGTGGCGCTGGTCATGGCAATGGGCGTCGCCCGCGCTGATGGCACCATGGGCATGGCGGTCAACCCATCGTTCCACAACTCGGGGTTTTCGGACGTGCTCCTGCCCGTCATCGAAAAGGGTTTAAGCCTCACCGTGCAGCTTTTGGTGGTCGGCAACGGACAGGCGCTGCGCCTCGGCCGCGCCAACGACGTGGACGCCATCCTCGTCCATTCACGCCAGGCCGAACAAGCGTTCGTCACCGATGGCGACGGCACGCACCGCCGCGAACTCTACCTGCGCTCGGCGGGCGAGCATCGGCAGATCCGCGACGCCACACTCGAGATGGCCTCTGAGGAGCACGCCCGGCATGGCCGGAAGGGGGCGGGTTATCGCTAGTGCCCCATTTAAGAGTGTGTTTGGTGTGGTGCTCGCCGGCGGTCTGGCGCGACGCATGGGCGGCGTCGACAAACCCCTTCTGCCGCTCGGCAACGCCCGCGTCATCG
>CAKZYH010000504.1 GCA_937884725.1 uncultured Paracoccaceae bacterium | reverse complement strand
TGGGCTGATAGTAGATGTCGGCGCTTTCTCGGGTGAGGTCGTTGACCATGCGCTGGAGAAGCCGCTTTTGTTTCTCGGCGTCGAGGTCGCCGCGTTTGTCTTCGAGCATGGGGCTTCTCCTTCATTCGCCCTCGGAGCTAATCCCAGCGGCGGCCGATGGAAGGCCCATGCGACCTATGTGGTCGGCCCTCGCATCTAAGCGGTCACACTTTGTCGATGGCACAGTTCGGGTCGGGGCGCGGCCTTGTGCTGCGCCGGTGCGCCATGTCAGGCGTTTTGGGTTAGGCCTGTGTGTGCGGCGTGCCGGTGGCTTTGCTCGCTCGGACGCAGTCGTTAGGGTGGCCGAGGCCATGCGGACTTCTTGGTGCAGAAGGGTGAGAGTTATGCGGTTACGCGGTTCGGTTTTGGCAGCTTCGGTCGTTTGGGTAACGCTCTTGGCCCCTGTCGCGATGGCAGAGGAAGAACCACCGCGCGGGACGGTGCCTGAAGCGCCCGTACCGCCAGCGGCAACGCTGCCGGCTGCGTTCTCGGGCTCTGCGGCGCAAAGCTCGCTCTCTGGCGCCTACCTTGCGGCGCGCCATGCCGGTTCCCAGCAAGATCTTGCCGCATCTGCTGGGTTTTACCGCAACGCGCTGATGCGCGATCCGGACAACCTTGGTCTGCGCGATTATGCGGTGCGCCTGCATGTGGCGAGCGGGTCGATTGCGCGCGCTGCGGAGATGGCGCCGCAGCTCCTTGAAGCTGATCCGCAAAACCAGGCCGCGCTTATGGCGCAGATCGTCCACGCAGTGCGCACAGGGGATACGGCACTGGCGCGCGAGGCCACTGATGCTCTGAAGCCCCTCGATGGGCCTTTGCAGCGGCTGATTTCCGGGCTGGTTGACGGCTGGGTGACCAAGGCCGAGGGCAGACCCGCCAGCGCCATCAACGCGTTCGACGATGTGCGCGGACCGGATTGGTATAATGGGTTTTTGGCGTTCCACGCGGGGCTCGCTGCGGATACGTCGGGACTACACACCATCGCTGGCGACCGCCTATTCACAGCCTATGGCAGGGACCAGGGCGCTGTGCGGGTCGCGACCGCCTATGCCCGGCACTTGGCGCGCAGCGGACAGACCGAAAAAGCGCTCGAAGTGCTGACGAATTTTGAGGAGGTCGCCGGCGGCCTTCTCCACTTCACCGAAGATTTGCGGGCCGAGATTGAAAGCGGTGAGGTTCAGCCGCTCATTTCCGACGCGCGGGAGGGGCTCGCCGAAGCGCTCTATGGTGTGGGTTCTGCCTTGGGGCGCGACGGCTCGGAGATGCTGTCCACCGGGCTCTTCCAACTCGCCCTGCATCTCGTGCCAGACTCATACTTCCCGGCGGTGGCGCTGGGCAGCAATTTTGAGCGGCTCGACCAGCATGAAGCCGCCATCGACGTTTATCGCGGGGTGAGCGATGCGTCGCCGCTGAAGCGCAGTGCGCAAATCCAAGAAGCGCTCAACCTGTCGGCGCTGGAGCGCAACGAGGAAGCGATCGCGCTTCTGGAAGAGCTCGTGGCGCAGGATCCGGACGATACGGCCACCGCGATTGCGCTCGGCAACGTTCACCGCGTAACCGAGAATTTTGAAGCGGCGCGCGACGTCTATGGCGCCACCATCGACCGTCTTGGTGAGGTGCCGGCGGCGTATTGGACGCTTTATTACTATCGCGGGATTGCCCACGAACGGATTGGCCAGTGGGACGAGGCGCAGGCCGACTTCCGCGCAGCGCTGGAGATGGAAGTGGACCAGCCGTTGGTGCTCAACTACCTCGGCTACTCCTACATCGACCGCGGCGAAAACCTTGACGAGGCGCTCGACATGGTGCGCAAGGCCGTGGAGCAGCGCCCGCAGGATGGCTACATCGTGGACAGCCTCGGCTGGGCCTATTACCGGCTTGGCCGCTATGAAGAGGCGGTTGAGCAGCTGGAGAAGGCCGTTGAGCTTCGCCCGCGCGATGCTGTGATCAACGATCACCTGGGCGATGCCTATTGGAAGGTGGGTCGCAAGCTCGAAGCAACGTTCCAGTGGACCCATGCGCGCAACGGCGATCCTGAGCCGGACCTCCTTGTGATCATCGAGGATAAGCTAGAGAACGGGCTTTCGGACGAGGACGACGGCACACAGGCCGCGGCCGCGGCCGAGACAGCGCCGGCCACCGAGACGGTCGAGTGACCACGGGCCTGCAGCCATGACCGGCGGCGATCACGGATCGCGGTCGGCTGGCCTGCAGGCGGTCAACTGGAAAGCCCTGCCCCCGCCCAAGGATGACGGCGGTGCAGACCATCTGGCGGGCATGGCGCTGCCGGATTTTTCGCTGCCGGCGTCTGACGGCACAGCCGTCAACCTTGCCGAGTTGCCGGGCGTTGCGGTGATTTATGCGTACCCGATGACCGCAACGCCGGGTGTGGCACTGCCGGACGGGTGGGACATGATCCCCGGCGCGCGAGGGTGCACCCCGCAGGCGTGCGCGTTTCGCGACCACGCCGCGGAGCTTGCCGAACTTGGGGTGCGGCATTTGTTCGGCGTCTCCACCCAAAGCACCGCAGCGCAGGCCGAGGCGGTGTACCGCCTGCACCTACCGTTTCTGCTGTTGTCCGACGAAGCGCTGCAACTTGCCGATGCGCTGCGGCTGCCAGTGATGGAGGTGGAGGGCCGCGCGATGCTGCGCCGCCTGACGCTGATTGCTTCGGACGGCATTATTCGCGCCGCCCAGTATCCCGTGTTTCCGCCCGATACCGCGCCTGCTGCGGTGCGGGGCTGGTTGGAAGAGCATCCGGCGGGCTGAGCGGCTGTGCTGAGGCCACGCACTCATAGATAAGATCGCTTAGCGCGACTTTGTGATGAGGCCCGGGTCGATACCGGCGTCGGCGAGGAGTTGTGCGGCGGTGGCGTGACGATCCGCTTCGACCATGACACGGCGCGGCAAGACGCCGATGGAGCCCTCAAGGACGGACATGTTGATGTCTGCGACGAAGTGGACAATGCCGGCTTCGGACAGGAGCGCCTCGACGAACGAGATGGTCACAACATCGTTGGTCCGCATCAACTCTTCCACGGTGGTGCTCTCCACTTTGTCTCGGCTTTGTCTCAAGTTTGTCCCGGCAGTGTCAGGCTTACGCGAAGCTTGTCAGACGGGCACATCAGCATTGCGTTGGTGCGCGTGTGCGCCGCAGCCGTCAGCTTGCCCGGGGCGCGCGTCAACCCTATCCTGAGCGTATGCAAATAGCGCCCCCGAGATTGCCGTGAGCCTGCCGATGGAAGCCGCCCCTGTGCGGGCGAACGGGATTGATGCGCTCGTCTCCAGCGTCGCCGATGGCATGGAGGGCGTCAACGCGCTCATCGTCAGCCACGCCGGCTCCGACGTCATGATGATCCCTGAGGTGGCGAACCACCTGATCTCGTCGGGGGGCAAGCGGATCCGCCCGATGCTGACGTTGTCGATGGCCAAGATGTTTGGCTATCGCGGCGACGGGGACGTGAAGCTCGCCACTGCGGTGGAGTACATGCACACAGCAACGCTGCTTCACGACGACGTTGTCGATGAGAGCGACATGCGGCGCGGGCGGGCGGCAGCGCGCAAGATTTGGGGCAATCAGGCGAGCGTGTTGGTGGGCGATTTTTTGCTCGGCCAGGCGTTTAAGCTGATGGTGGACGTGGGTTCGCTAGAGGCGCTGGGGCTGTTTTCGTCGGCCGCTGCGACGATCTCTGAAGGCGAGGTGCGGCAGCTCGCGGGCGCGAAAAACATGTCGGTGGGCGAGGCTCACTACATGGCCGTGATCGAAGCGAAGACGGCTGCGCTATTCGCGGCGGCCACCGCGGCCGGGCCGATCCTGGCGGGCTCGTCGGCGACGAGGTCCATGAAATCGTTCGGGCGGCATCTGGGGCTGGCGTTTCAGCTGATCGATGATGTGCTCGATTTTGCTGGCGATGCTGAGGCGCTCGGCAAAAACATTGGCGATGACCTTCACGAGGGGAAGGCGACGCTGCCGGTGCTGCTGGCCTATGATCGTGGCAGCGAGTCTGACCGGGCATTTTGGCGGCGGTGCATTGAGGACGGCGTTGTGAGTGATGCCGACGTCGCCGAGGCGGGCCGGAAGGTGCGCGATACGGGCGCGCTCGACGAGGCGCGGGCGCGGGCGCAAGCCTATGCCGACCGGGCCATCGATGATTTGTCCGCTGCGCCGCCTGGTGAGATGCGCGACATCTTGGAGGATGTTGCTGCCTTTACGGTGAGCCGCATCCACTGATCGGCCTCTCCTCACGGTCTGCATTGACCGGCGCGATGGACCGTCGCACCAGTTGCGGCGTTATTGTCGTTGAGGCCGGTATGTCGATCATCCCAGAAAATCCTATCAAGGCGGCGCTGAAGCGGGGCGAGGTTGTGCCCGGCATCTGGTGCCACACAGGCTCGCCGGACCTTGCCGAGGCGGCGGCGCGGTTGGGGTGGCCGTCGGTCTATGTGGATTTGGAGCATGGGCCCATTGGGCTTGATCAGGCTGTCCACATTCACAGGGCGGTACTGTCGGCGGGCGGCGATGTGGTGCTGCGCGTGCCGAGCAACGATCCGGTGGTGCTGAAGCATGCGCTGGACCGAGGGTTTCGCACCATCATGGTGCCAATGGTGAACAGCGCTGCGGAGGCCGAGGCTTTGGCGAATGCGTGCCGTTACCCGCCGGCGGGGGAGCGGGGGTATGCGGCGGCGGTTGTTCGCGGCTCGGGCTATGGGGTGATGGAGGGTTATCTGGCGCGCGCTAACGATGAGCTGCTGCTGATCGCGCAGATCGAGCATGTGGAGGCTGTGCCGAAGATCGCTGAGATTGCAGCGGTTCCTGGGATTGATGCGCTGTTTATCGGACCGAACGATTTGGCCGGATCGATTGGCAAGCTGGAGCGGCTGGGCGAGCCGGACGTTCTGGCGCTGTGCGAGACTGTGGAGCGGGAGACGCTCGCGAGCGGTGTGTATTTAGGGTCGATCCTGCGGCCGGGGCGCACTTATGGGGACTTGGTGAAGGTTGGGGCGCAGTTGATTGCCGGGCCGTCCGATGTCGCGCTGTTTGTGGAGGGTGCGCGGGGGGCGCTAGCCGGGTTTGTCGCAGAGGGCGAGGCTGCCAAGGGTTAGAGGTCGCGCTCGTACCAAGCTACGTCGTGGAAGCGGCCGAATTTGTAGCCGACTTCGCGGTAGGTGCCGACGTGGCGGAAGCCCATCGCTTCATGCAGCCCGATGCTCTTGTCGTTGGGCAGCGCGATGCCGGCGTAAGCCCGATGGAAACCTTGCACGGTGAGTCTGGCGAGGAGTTCGGTGTAGAGGGTACGGCCTATGCCTCTCCGCTGGGCAGTGGGGTCAACGTATACCGTGACGTCGACGGACGATCTGTAGGCGGCGCGTTGGCGGTGGGGTGAGGCGTAGGCGTAGCCGAGGAGCTGCTCGGCTTGCGCGATGAGGTAGGGGTAGTCGGCACTTAGCGTTTCGATGCGCCGGGCCATTTCGTCGACGGACGGGGGCTCGGTTTCAAAGGAGATAATCGTGTCGCAGACGAAGGGGGCGTAAAGGGCTGCGATACGCTCAGCGTCGCCACAGGTTGCAGAGCGGAGGCTTAGCGCGTCGCCTTCAGATGACGAAACCATATGCACCCTGCCCCCGTGGTTCTGACCCGTCCGATCGGTCGGAGGGCTCGGGCTTCACCATGGAACAGATCGCCTGTTCCGCGAAGCCAGCCGTCGCTGAATGAAGCCCTGAGACCCTTCCCGATGCGGCGCAAGGCACGCTGCGCTCTTCAGCCTTGCACCGCATCCGAAAGCGCCTCTCTTTGGGCTTCAGCGACGGCTGGCTCCGCGGAACAGGCTCTGGGACCTGTTTCCCTAGCCGAGGAGTCGCAGCATCGAGGCTAGAACTTTCCGTCGTAGGCGCGGCGGCCGATACGGGCGCACAGGAGCGTGAAGGTGGGGCGGTCGAAGGCGGCTTTGACTTCGCGTT
>CAKZYH010000503.1 GCA_937884725.1 uncultured Paracoccaceae bacterium | reverse complement strand
GCCGGGCGCTGTTGTCGGTGTCCGACAAGGACGGGCTGGTGGAGTTTGCCAAGGCGTTGGCGGCTACGGGTGTGGAGCTCGTGTCCACCGGCGGCACCTTCCGCGCACTTAGCGACGCGGGCGTCGCGGTCACCGAAGTGGCAGCCCTCACCGGCTTTCCCGAGATGCTGGACGGACGGGTGAAGACGCTGCATCCGGTGGTGCACGGCGGCCTTCTCGCCGATCGCTCCAAGGCCGAACACATGGCCGCCCTTGACGCCGCCGCGATCGGCCCCATCGATCTCCTCGTCAGCAACCTCTATCCCTTCGAGGCTGCACTCGCGGCGGGCAAAAGCCCCGCTGAGCTCGTCGAAACCATCGACGTCGGCGGCCCAACCATGACGCGAGCAGCGGCAAAGAATTTCGCCGCCGTCGCCGTGGTGGTGGAAGCGGCCGACTATGCCGCCGTCGCCGCCGAGGTCGCGGCCGGCGGCACCACGCTCGCCTTACGACGCCGCCTTGCAGCAAAAGCGTTCGCGCGGCTCGCCGCCTACGACGCCACAGTCGCCGGCTGGATGGCCGAGGCGACCGCCGCCGACGACGTCGCCGTCGACCACACCGCCTGGGCCGCCGTCGGTGGCCGCAAAACGGGCGAATTGCGCTACGGCGAGAACCCGCACCAATCCGCCGCCTTTTATGCAAGCGGTGGCGGCGGTGTGGCCGGCGCCCGCGTGGTCCAGGGCAAGGCGCTCTCCTACAACAACATCGCCGACGCGGATGCGGCTTGGGCGGCCGCGGCCGAGTTTCGCGACGATGTGGCGGTCGTCATTGTGAAGCACGCCAACCCCTGCGGGATTGCCGTGCGGGGCACCCTCGCCGAAGCCTACGAGGCGGCACGGATTGCCGACCCCGTTTCCGCATTCGGCGGTGTGGTGGCGCTCACGCGGCCGCTGGACGAGGCCACCGCCGAGGCCATCGGCGCAATCTTCACAGAGGTCATCATGGCGCCCGGGGCCAGCGACGCAGCGCTCGCCAAGCTTGCCGGCAAACCCAACGTGCGGGTCCTTTTGTCGGACGATCTTCCAGCGCTGGGCGGCCAGATGGTCCGCTCCGTCGCCGGCGGCCTCCTCATCCAGGACCTTGATGCTGGCTTCCTCGGCGACGCGCGCGTCGTCACCAAACGTGCACCCACCGACGCGGAGTGGGGCGACCTCCGCTTCGCCTGGAAAGCGGTCAAGCACGTCAAATCCAACACCATCGTCTACGTGAAAGACCGCGTGACGGTGGGGGTCGGCGCCGGTCAGATGAGCCGTGTCGATGCGGCGCGGATCGGCGCATGGAAGGCCGCCGATGCGGCACGCGACGCCGGCGAGCCCGTCACCCGCACAAAGGGCAGCGTTGCCGCCTCCGACGCCTTCTTCCCATTCGCCGATGGCCTGGAGGAACTGGTCAAGGCGGGCGCATCCGCAGTCATCCAACCGGGCGGCTCGCGCCGTGACGACGAGGTGATCGCCGCCGCCGACGAGGCCGGCATCGCCATGGTCATGACTGGAATGCGCCACTTCCGGCACTGACGGAGTTGCTGCCGCCGGCTGTGCCGCGGATGGTCACGGCGGTGCTCTGCCGCCGCCATCCACCGCTACCCTCCAGCGTCACTGCCGCCACGGTCATCGCATCGTCATCGATCTCGATGTGATTGAAACTGTTGGGCTCGCCGCGGACGCGCGATGAAAGCGCAGTACCCGCCTGGATCGCCGTCACGGTGTGACCGTCGATCTCACGCGTGAAGGCCGCGGTGTAGGTGCGATGGAGATGCCCCGCGAGCACCGCATCCACCCGCGAATGCGCAAACGACGCGAGCGCAACCTTTGCACGGCGAACCAGCGTCCGGCCCCTCCGATCAAGATCAGGCGCGCTGTCGGCGATGAATGGATGGTGCGCCACCACAATCCGAAACGGCGTTTGGGGACCGCCGAACCGCCGCGGCAGGTCCTCA
>CAKZYH010000502.1 GCA_937884725.1 uncultured Paracoccaceae bacterium | reverse complement strand
CAGGCTTTTGCGGCGGTGCTCATACCTTCACCACCTCGCGACGGCCGAAGATGCCCTGGGGGAAGAGGAGGAGGACGAGGATCATCAGCGTGAAGCCGAAGGCGTCGCGGGCGGAGGTGGAGAGGTAGCCCTCGATGAAGCGCTCCACGATGCCGAATATGAGAGCGACGGCGACCACGCCATAGGGGTTCGAGATGCCCGAGATAATGGCGATCATGAAGGCTTTGAGGCCGATGATGATGCCCATCGTCGTCGACGCTTGGATCACCGGGGCGATGAGGAAGCCGGCGAGCGCGCCGAGGCCACCGGCAGCGCCGAAGACCATCAGGGTTATACGGTCAACGTCGATCCCCATGAGGCCCGCTGCGGTGCGGTTGGCGGCGACGGCGCGGATGGCGCGGCCGGTCAGCGTGCGGGTTTGGAAGAAGTGCAGCGCGATCATGACCAGGATCGCGGTGGCTGGCAGGAGCAATTCTTGGGGGAAGATGCCGGCGCCGCCAAAGCGAATGGGCTCGGCGACCAGCGGTGTCGGGAGCGGCTGCGGCAGGGGGCCGTAGGTGGCAGTGCCGAAACTTTCGATCATGACGCCGACGGCGATGGTGGTCAGCATCCAGCCGATGGCGTTGGCTTCGCGGTTGAACGGGCGGACGAGGAAGCGTTCGATGGCGCAGCTGGCGCCGATGGCGCACAGGATGGCGAACGCGGCCGCGATCGGGAGCGGCAGTCCTAACCAGCCGAAGGCAACGGTGAGCACCGCGCCCAGCATAAAGATGTCACCGTGGGTGAAGTTGGCGGCACGCGCCACGCTCCACATCATCGAAAAGCCGAGCGCAACGAGCGCATAGACCCCGCCGATGGACAGTCCTGATACGATATACTGAAGGTTTGCTTCCACGACATCACCCCAGGCCAAAACAAGGATGGTGGACGGCGGACTGAAGTCCACCGCCCACCCGATTTAATGACCGAGCGACTACTCGGTGGCGAAAGGAGTTTGCTCCAGCGGCACGAGGACATTCTCGTGGAATGCGAAGAGCTTATAGGCGTCTTGGGTGATGGCGTCGTGGCGCTCTTGGTTGCGCTCGAACGCGGGGTTGAAACTGGCGACGATGCCTTCGTGGGTCACTTCGTAGAACGCATCGCGGAGCTTTTCGCGGTCGAACTCACCGGCAAGTTCCAGCGCTTTGGCGATGATGTAGACAGCATCGTAGGCGTTGGCGGTGCCGGAGGGGAGGAGCAGGTCCTGCGGGCCTTCGAGGTCGAATTTTTCGACCATGGTGTCGAGGACGGTTTGGGCCGTCGGCTCCAGGTCGCCCCACCAGGAGAAGGTGCCGGCCACAAGAACGCCATCGGAGAGCTCGCCGGCGGTGTTACCGAGCTGACCCCCGATGCCCCAGGCGGAGACGATGGTCGGGCGGTAGTCGACACGCTCCATGGAGCGCAGGATGGCGTCGGCTTCACGGTCCACGCCATAGAAGACGAGCGCTTCGGCGCCGGCCTCTTTCAGGCGCAGGAGCTGGGCGGACATGTCGGTGTCGGCGATGTTGAAGGTTTCTTCGCCGACGAGTTCTGTGCCGGCAGCTTCAGCGGCGTTGCGCACATCAGGCACAGCGCCTTGACCCCAGCCGGTGGCTTCATAAAGAAGGCCGATTTTGCCGGAGGGCGAGCGGTCGAGGGCATTGCCGACCAGGAAGGGCGCGACCCAGCGGTCCTTCATGGACACGCGGAACTGCCACTCATTCTCGCCGTCTTCGTGCTCGATGACGCGGGTGCCGGCGGAGATGACGCCGACCCAGGGCAGACCCATTTCCCGGAGCGGCTCGCGCAGGGCGATGGCGTTGGGGGTGCGGAACCCGCCGAGCATCACGACGCACTCGTCCTGCTCGCCGATGCGCAGCGCGTTGTCCACCGCGCGGGCGGGCTCGCCCTGATCGTCGTAGGCGCGAAGCTCGACTTGCTCGCCGAGGATGCCGCCGGCGGCATTGATTTCGGCGAGCGCCGTTTCGACGCCATAGCGGATTTGGAGGCCGGTGTGGGCCAACGCGCCGGTCAATTCCCACGATGCGCCGATGCAGGGTTCGGCGGCTTGCGCTTGGGACGATCCGGCGAAGACCGCGATGGCGAGCGGTGCGCACACAATTGCAGCGGAACGACGGATAAAGCTTAGTTTAGTCATGCCAGAGTGGCTCCTCGTCACATGAATAGCGATTAGATCTGACGCTCAGAGCGGCTCGTACTGTTGAGTTTTTATCGAAGCGCTCCTCCCAGCGGTTGGAGCAAGGCGTGGGCCAACTTCCGCGCTGGCATCGCAATTTTTTTCTTAACTGATGGTAAGCCGGCGGCGCTAATACTGTAGAGCGCAAAGTCAATAGGTGTGATTCGCACTAAAAATAGGCGATGACAGTTGTCGTACCGCGAAGACCGCGCGCCAGACGGCTTTGGGCGACATAGCTTGCGTTTGAGGCCCCTGCCCCTTTGCCAGCGAAGACGAGGCGAAAGAAAGACCCTCACCAACAGAGCGCTCTGTGCTACATCCACGCCGGAGTGAACGCACGGCAGAGGCAATGATGGCGAAGGTGGTCGACCTAAACTGCGATATGGGTGAGGGCTTTGGCCACTGGTCGTACGGCGATGCGACGGACGAAGCGCTGATTGAGGTTGTGACCTCCGCCAATGTCGCCACGGGATACCACGCGGGCGACCCCAACATCATGAA
>CAKZYH010000501.1 GCA_937884725.1 uncultured Paracoccaceae bacterium | reverse complement strand
GTATTTGGCCGACCGCGGTCTTGTTGGTGTTGGTGATTGGCGGTCCGGCAAGGGTATCCAACTCTGGCACGGCGCCGGGCTCGATGGCGAGGGTATCGCGCACAATCGCCGCCAGTGAGGCCCACGCCGCCCGCATGGCGCCGTCGCGGTTTTTCAGCGCCAGTGCCATCCCAAGTTCCGGAAACACGGCGATGCAGACCCCCTCGGCGCCCGTCTTGGCGAACGCGCGCCCGGGCAAGGCTCGCATCAAAATCGTGTCCACGCGCCGCTCGCCGGCCACCATCTCGGGATGCTTGAAACACGCTGCCATCAGCCGGTCCGCCGCTGCCTTACGGTCCGCGCTGATGGCTGAGCCGTCGCTCAGCACGGCGAAGCTGCGGGCAAGGGCGGACAGCGGGATCGCGTAGGTGGGGACAGCGCAGCCATCGATGGCGCAGTTGTGGCCGTTATGGGCCGCGCCGCTCAACTCGGTGAAAATCTGGGCGATCCTCACCTGATGCGGGTGCTCGGGCTGGCTGTACCCGCTAACGGGATGTCCCGCGTGCACCGCGCAGCCCATCATCCCCGCATGTTTGCCCGAGCAGCCGTTGATGATTTTCAAAGGCTCTCGGCCGGCCTGAAGAAATGCTGCCCGGTCGGAGGGCGCTGCGGGTGTTTGCGGCCCGCACTCATAAGCCTCTTGCGACACGCCAGCCGCGCGCAGCATTCCTGCAGCTACCCGTTCGTGTTCGCAGGTGCCGTCGTGCGAGGCGCAGGCGAGGGCCAAGGCCTCATCATCAAACCCGAACGCGTCAGCCGCCCCGCTCTCGATCACCGGCAGCGCTTGGATCAGCTTGACCGAGGAGCGCGGGTAGAACACGCGCTCGGTATCGCCCCACGCCCGCACGATGCCGCCGCGCCCATCCATCAGCACGGCATCGACGGCGTGCTCGCTCTCCACGGCGGGGCCGCGGGTGACGTTCACCGTGATCGGAGCGCGCGTCATTACCGGCCTCCGCAAGACGTCAACTGACGGTGATGAGCGATCGTCACGGATCAAGCTCGACCAGTTGGGTCGCACAGTCGAGGTCGGTCACAACATGTGTTGCAAACCGCCCTCGCAGCGTGGCGCGCAGGCCGTTTTGTCGCTCTGCCCCCACACACACCACAACGCGCTGCCGGACCGAGCGAAGGTCAGCAAGGCTGATCCCGATAATGCGCTCATCGATGGGTCCGGGAATGTGCACGCCCTCGTTGTCGATAAAGCGTCCGGCAATGGCGGCCGCCGGTGCCTTCTCCTCATAGAAGGCGTCTTCCTCGGCCGTCATGTAGCCGCTGCGCCGAATATGGCTTTCCCGATGGCTCTCGCCGACCGCCACCATCACCGTGTCGCACATGGCCAAAGACGCCAATTGGTTGGAAATCACCGGTTCTTGTCGAAGCGCTCGTGCGGTCTCCGACCTTGCGCAGACGGCAGGGGCGTGCAGCGGCGAACAGCGCGCCCCCAGCCGTTCGGCCAGAAGGTTGGCGCACCGATCCGCTGAATAGCCGAATGGATTGCTGAGCGAGCCTAGAAGCTGCGCCACAGTCATGTCGGTGAAAGCCCGCTGCGGCGTGTGCAATCCGATCTTGTAGACCGTCTCACCCCAGCCGACGCCAAAAATCCCGTCCGGCTTTAAGATGTCGCTTAGCCACAATCCCGCCGCGGAGCACACCCTTTCCATGACGGTGCTAGCGCTGCGCGGCACGATGTAGGCCGCCTCCAAACCGTACCGCTCACAAATCTCCGACGCGAGTTCGGACCGGGTCATTAAGGCTGGATCGAGCGAGATGCGCACCAAACCATCGGCGCGCGCCTGACGCAGGTAGTTGTGCACCGTGGAGCGCGACACGTTCAGCATCTCGGCGACTTCCGCCTGGCTCTTGTCTTCGATGAAGTAAGCCCATGCGGCGCTCAGCACCTGATCGTGTGCAGCTTCAGCCGGCGCAGCCAGCGGCTTAGTGCTGTGCTGTCGCTGCTTTTGATTGAGCGCCATAATTGCGGAAGGCCTTCAGAACACGATCCATTTCCTGGTCGTCCAATAATGGCGGCGGACCAAGCTGGCGTGCAAGTGTGTACTGCGTGGCAAGAGTCTCAACTTCGATTGCGAGCGCAAAGGCGCTCTCCACATCGCGGCCAAACGCGATCTGGCCATGGTGGGCGAGCAAGCAGGCCCGCCGGCCTTCGAGCGCGCTCATCATCGCATCTGACAGCGCCTGGGTCCCGAACGTCGCGTAGGCTGCGCAGCGAATGGTCGTGCCGCCGGCCACTGCGACCATGTAGTGAAAGGCCGGGATCCCTTCGCCGTGACAAGCGAGTGCGGTGGCGTGGGGCGAATGAGTATGCACCACAGCGCCGGCCTCAGGTCTCGCCTGGTAAATATCGAGGTGCATGCGCCACTCTGAGGAGGGCCGGATGTCCCCGTCAAACGTGCCGTCTTCGCGAACCTCGACGATCATGTCCGGCGTCAACTTGGCGTAGGGCACACCTGACGGGGTGATCAGCATCCCCTCGCCGGAGCGCGACGAGACGTTGCCTGACGTCCCTGTGCTTAAACCGCTAGGGCCCATGGCAAGGCAGGCGTCGATAATGCTGGTCCGAACCGCGAGCGACTTGGTTCTTGTCGCTCTCTTCGGTGCCCTCGCGGTCACGCTGCGGCGGCGCTCTCAGCGGGAAACAAGCGCTTGATCCCCTCAACGCTTGCGCTCGCAACGCCGCGCTCGGTGATGAGGCCGGTCACCAACCGCGCCGGCGTCACGTCGAACGCAAAGTTCGCTGCTGCCGTCCCGTCAGGTGTCAGCTGCACGCGCGTGACGGTGCCGTCGGGCGCTTTGCCGGCAATGTGAGTCACCTCCTCAGCACCGCGTTCTTCGATGGGGATCCCATCGCCGCTCGCCAAGGAAAAATCGATGGTGGGCGAGGGGAGCGCCACGTAGAACGGCACGGAGTTGTCGTGCGCTGCGACGGCCTTCAGGTAGGTTCCGATCTTGTTGCACACATCGCCGTTGGCAGCCGTGCGGTCAGTGCCGACGATCACCAGGTCGACCATGCCGTGGCGCATGAGGTGTCCGCCCGCGTTGTCGGCAATGACCGTGTGCGGAACCCCCGCCTCGGCCAGTTCCCACGCGGTGAGCGCGGCGCCTTGATTGCGGGGCCGCGTTTCGTCCACCCACACGTGGACAGCCAGCCCCGCCTGGTGGGCCAAGTAAATCGGAGCGGTTGCTGTGCCCCAGTCCACCGTTGCGAGCCGGCCGGCATTGCAGTGGGTGAGAATGTTGAGGGGGCGCTTGCCGTTCGCCTCCGACAGCGCCTGTAGGATAGGCAATCCCGCCTCGCCAATCGCGCGGTTGATGGCCGCGTCCTCTGCGGTGATTTCGGCGGCCATGTCCCACGCGGTCGCTTCGCGCACCTCCTGCGGCGCGCTTCTTACCGCGCGCGCCACCCGGTCCAGGGCCCAGCGCAGGTTAACTGCCGTCGGCCGGGTCGCGGTGAGCATGCTCACCAATTGCGACACGGCAGCATCGTCAGCACGTTCTCGCAGCCCGAGCGCCATTCCGTAAGCGGCCGTCGCCCCAATCAGTGGCGCGCCTCTCACCAGCATGTCGCGAATTGCGTGAGCGGCGTCTGGCGCGGTGTGCAGGTCCACAGTGACAAGCCGGTGGGGCAGATGCGTTTGGTCGATGATCTGCACCGCGCCGACCGCGCCATCCTGGGGCCGGCGCACTTCAGCAATTGTCGGAAGCCGTTCTGCTGCCGCGCTCATCGCCCAGAACGGAGGATGTCTTCAGCAATTGCGACCATGTCTTGGGTCCCCGTTATGTTGGCTCGATCCAGCAAGACCTGGCGAGCAAACCTCAACGCGCGGCGCTCGCAATTTGCGCGCACCGCCTCGTCTTCAATCTGCAGCATTTCCGGTGATCCCGCCATCCCAACAATTCGGCGAATGATCTCCCCCCCGATAAAGCCGGCCATGGCCGCCGCGCGCGTCGCGGAGTACTCGGCGAGCGCCATTTCTTCGCCATCATCGAACCGGGCAAGCGTGAGCTCGCTGTAGGCCGTGCCGGTCCGCCGGGTCCGCCAAAGGTCTGAGAATTCTGCGAGCAACCGGTTGGCAGCGATCTCGACTTCATTGAGCATCCAAGTCTGGTACCGAAACGCGCCAGGCCCCAACCCGTCCTGAGCAAACAGGTTTAGGTAAAAGCCTGCCAAGAAGCACGAATAGTCAAATTCGATCGGGCCATAGCCGACAAATTCCGATGAATTGATGATGACTTTCTGTTCTTGATCGACAGAGTACAGGTAAACCTGATCAAGGCTGAGGTTGTTATGAAGGAGGCAGTCGGCTCTCGTCAGGTAGTCGAGTTTTAGGTGCTGAAGTGCGAGGACAAGAGTCCGATCGGATAACAGGTCCTGAACATCATCATCAAGATGGGGGCTGTTCCAATTGTTGGTAGGATGGTCGATGAATGGACCATCAAAGATCAACTCGGTGTTGAGCTGCGTCAGCGCCGCATTGCCGGAGAAATGCGCAATGCGGCTGCGTTGCTCATCCAAATCGATGGCGAGATCGCTGGTGAGGAACGAGCTCCTGGCGATGGCGGCTGCTACCTGAGCCAAAACTCCAGGCATGTCTTCGCGTGCGGTGAGGCGTTTTTGAACGCTTTTGCCATTGAGCAAGGAACCGGCGAGGAGCACGCCGGCGCTCGGATCAGCGGCGAGTGGGATCGTGAACTCCGGTGCAGCATTGTTGAGAAATCGAGCGCCGTCGGCTTCGAATGCGACGCGCTTTGGCGGCAGTGCAATCACGTGGCGGCCTAGCGTGACACGATCTGTCGCCCACTTCACCAACACGCTGCCGTCTGGGCCGCTGACCCGAAATGTCGGCGAAAGGCTTGCGGTGCGCTGCGGCTTTATCTGCCAATTTTGGGGGCTGCCACCCAGCTGAGACATGACGTCATTGCGGTTTGCAATGCGCTCCAACAGCGATGTCCACATCGTTGCTGGAAGTCCTTGTGTCGGCAAGTCGTCCGACAGTGCGCTTGAGTTGTTTACTACGTAATCGCGGTCTGACACAGACGCCTCAACAAAACCACTACCAGTGCGAGCTAAGTGTAATGAGGTCGCGCTTCGACAGAGTGCGACGATCCATACTCGCGGGATGTTCAAACATGAACAAAAAGCAACATTAGGTGTGTCTCTGTGCTTCGTGTCATCGGAAGATCAATTCACCTATCCGGAATTAGTTCCAACTCAGTACACTTTTTTCGATGGGAAGCACTGCACGCGATGCCCGGGCTTAGTCTGCAGGTCCGTCGCGAGCTTACTATCAAGGGGGCATGCGAGATTGCGCGATCGGAAGACGCAAAGCATGCAGTCCGCCCAGTAAGAGCGGACCAAATTCCTCAGGCAAGCGTCGCTGAACCCGGCCTGCGTTTTGACCCAGCCGTTGACGGCTGGCCGACATCGTTCACGATGGTGGCCGTCCAACGACCAAGAAGGAGCTTTGCATGGAGACGCGCGCCGCCATTTTGTCGGCCTTTCCCGCCGAGCGGCCCTATGCGCGTTCCCGGCCGTTGGCGATCGAACGGGTGAGGCTCGACGACCCCGGGCCAGGCGAGGTGCTCGCGCGCGTGGTGGCAGCGGGGCTCTGCCACTCCGACCTTTCGGTTATCAATGGCGATCGGCCCCGGCAAATGCCCATGGCCTTGGGCCATGAGGCGGCTGGTGTCGTGGAGCGTGTCGGACCGCATGTGGAGGGTTTCGCGCCCGGCGATCAGGTCATCATGATCTTCGTGCCCACGTGCGGTCAGTGCGCGCCTTGCGCTGAGGGTCGCCCTGCCTTGTGCGAGCCCGGCGCCGCGGCCAACAATGCCGGCACGCTGTTGGGGGGTGACATTCGCATCCACCGTGGCGATGAGCTGGTGCACCACCACGTTGGCGTCTCAGCGTTCGCTGACTATGCGGTGCTGTCAGCGCGCTCACTGGTCAAGATTAGCCCCGACTTTCCGCTTCACATCGCGGCGCTGTTTGGTTGCGCCGTGCTGACTGGCATGGGCGCGGTTGTGAACACGGCCGGCGTGCGGGCCGGACAAACGGTTGCTGTGGTGGGGCTCGGCGGTGTCGGACTGTCGGCAGTGCTTGGCGCAGTCGCGTCCGGCGCAGCCGAGGTCATTGCTGTGGACGTCAACGCTGATAAACTTGCGTTTGCAAAATCCATCGGTGCCACCGCAGCGTTCAGAGCGGATGCACCTGATGTCATCGGCGACATCAAAGAGTGGACCAAGGGCGGCGTTGATGCGGCAGTGGAAACGGCTGGCGTCATCCCCGCGCTCGAGCTCGCCTACGAGATTACGCGCCGGGGCGGTCAAACGGTGACCGCAAGTCTTGCCAACCCAGCGGCCCGGCTGCCCATCTCGCCGGTGCGCCTGGTGGCTGAGGAGCGGACGTTGCGCGGCTCATATCTTGGCGGCGGCGTGCCATCGCGGGATATCCGCCGCTACATGGCGCTGCATTTGGCAGGCCGTCTGCCCGTCGAGAAGCTCCATTCCGGGACGAGCCCGCTGGAGGACATTAACGCCGCGTTCGATGACCTAGCCGACGGGCGCGCGATCAGGCACCTGATCGCGCTGCACTGATGGGTCGCGAACCCCGTGGCGTTACCCGCGGGGGCTGATCAGCCGCCACACCATGGGGGCTGCGATGGCGACCACCGCCGCTTTGACGAGGTCGGGGACGATGAACGGCGCGAGGCCGGCTGCAATGAGCGGCTGCCCATAACCCATGATCGTCCCTAGCCAGGCTAAGCCGAGTGCGTACGTCACCGCGATGCCGATCAGGCAGGCGATGGCGCTGAGGACAATGTTGCGGCTCCAACCCCGGTCAGCCAGTGCGCCCACCACCAAAGCGGTCGCGAGGAAGCCGGCCAGGTAACCGCCGGTCGGCCCCATCATGTAGGCAAGGCCAATCCCGCGCTCCGGGGTGCCAGCAAACACTGGAAGTCCGAGCGCGCCCTGCGCCAGATACAGCGCCACTGCGAGCACTGCCATCCGTGCGCCAAACCCAAGCGCGATGGCCATTACCGCCATAGTCTGCAGCGTCACCGGGACGGGCGCCAGCGGCACCTCAATCTTTGCGCTGATCCAAAGCAGCAGCGACCCTGCGATCACAGCGAAAATCTGGCGCGGCACACTGCCGGCGGTGACGGTGGATGCTAGGCTGGCAGAGGCGGACATAAAGATCCCTTTCGCGAAACTCATCTCCAATCCGCCCGATTACCCCTGCGCGTCAAGCGAGCGCGTTAGAGTATCATCCGATCTGACTGAAGGAGGCAGATCGAAAAGGTGATGCGCCAGACCAAAGAGCGACCGCGTTTCCATCCGATAAGGTTGTTTCAACCTGATCGGATCGCGGTCTAGGTCACGCCAGTTATGGGGGCGTGACCTAGCGTTTGCGGCGGCAATAAAGTTCCATGCGGTGCCGGACGACCTCAAAACCCAGCTCGGCCGCGATCTCAGCCTGCAACGCCTCGATCTTCTCGGAGTAGAACTCGATGACCTCGCCGCTATCGACATCGATGATGTGGTCGTGGTGATCAGGCGGCGCGGTTTCAAAGCGCGCCGATGTGCCCTCAAAGGCGTGGCGTTGAACAATGCCCTGGTCCTGGAGCGCGGCGAGCGTGCGGTAGACGGTCGCGAGCGAGACCGATGTGTCGATGGCGCGGGCACGGTTGTGCAGCTCCGTAGCGTCGGGATGGTCGTCCGCCTCGGCTAAAACCTGAAGGATAGCCGCGCGTTGGCGCGTGATGCGCACGCCATCTGCGCGCAGCACCTCCTCAAGCTCCGCCGCTCGTTCTTCCGCGCTCGACATCGTCGCGACACTACCCAGGCATTTTTTGTTCGCAAGGGTCTTGTCGTGCGATCTCTTGTGGAGCATCTTTAATGCAACTCATTCGCAATTGCGTCTAGGTGAGCAAACCGTAACCGAGCCGCAAGCTGCGGTGGGGACAGGGGAGGAGGCGGACATGACACCAATCATACCAGCGCCAAAAGCAGTCTTGGCCAGCGTCCTGATGATCGCCGCCTTAGGTGCGTCCGCCGCTGCGGCCGATGATGAGCAGCTCACCGTCGTCACCACCACGGGGATGATTGCGGACACGGCCGCACGCATCGGCGGTGACCTGGTGGACGTGCGTGGACTGATGGGCGCCGGCATCGACCCGCACGCCTACCGCCAAACGCGCTCCGACATTGCCGCCCTCACACAGGCCGACGTCGTGCTGTGGCATGGGCTGAACCTTGAAGCCCAGATGCGGCCGTTCATGGAGCAGCTCGCAGAGCGCTCGGTCGTCGTCGCCGTCGGCGAGGCCGTGCCCGAAGACGGCCTGATTGCTGATCCTGAATATGACGGTCAGCCGGACCCTCACGTTTGGATGGATCCAGAGCTTTGGGGGCATGTGGTCGACGCCATCGAGGGCGTCCTGGTGGCCGAGGATCCAGACAACGCCAGCGTCTATGAAGCGAACGCCGAAGCGTTCCGCGCTGAGCTTTCAGAGCTTGCAGCCTACTCCGAAGAAACGCTCCAAAGCGTGCCTGAAAACAGCCGCGTTCTTGTGACCGCCCATGACGCATTCGCGTATTTCGGGCGTGCTTATGACTTCGAGGTGCTCGGCATCCAAGGCATCTCCACCCAGTCCGAAGCCGGCCTTCAGCGCATTGCCGAACTGGTCGATACGTTGGTGGACCGCGACATCACGGCGGTGTTCGTGGAGTCCTCAGTGTCTGACCGCAACGTGCGCGCCCTCATCGAAGGCGCAGCCGCAGAGGGGCACACCGTGAAAATCGGTGGCGAGTTGTTCTCCGACGCCATGGGGCCGGAGGGCACCTATGAGGGCACCTTCCTGGGCATGCTCGATCACAATGTAACGGGTATCTCCAGCGCCCTTGGTGGCGACGCGCCCAGCCGAGGGCGGCTCGGTAAGCTCGGCGGGGAGGGTTAGGTCGATGTTCCGCTCGATGGAAAATCCGTTCGCTAAACCCATTCTCGTTGCGAGCGAAGGCGAACCGGTCGCGCCCGATCCGGCCATTGATGAAGCGGCTCTGACCGTGCGCGGCCTCACCGTTGCCTATGGCGGGTCACCGGTGATCTTTTCCATCGACATGACCGCGCCCCAGGGCACGATGACAGCGATTGTCGGACCCAACGGTGCCGGCAAGTCCACGCTCCTTAAGGGGGTGCTTGGCCTGGTGCCCGCGCTGTCTGGCAAAGCTGCCGTCTTCGGCGCGCCGCTCGCAGCTGCGCGCCACCGGATCGCCTACGTGCCCCAGCGCGCTGGCATCGACTGGGATTTTCCGGTGAGGGTGGCGGACGTTGTTGCCATGGGCCTTTACCGTGAACTTGGCCTCCTTGGCAGAGTGTCGGGCCAGCGCAGGGCCAAAATCGTGAGTGCTCTTGAACGGGTGGGGATGGCAGCCTTTGCCGACCGCCAGATTGGCCAGCTTTCGGGCGGTCAACAACAGCGCGTTTTCCTGGCCCGTGCGCTTGCCCAAGACGCCGACCTCATCCTCCTGGATGAGCCGTTCGCTGGCGTCGACGCCGCCACCGAAAAAGCCATCGTCAACGTCCTTCGCGAATTGCGTGATGCCGGCAAAACCGTCGTCGTCGTGCACCACGACCTGACCACGGTCGCGGAGTATTTCGACCGCGTCTTTGTGATCAATACGCGCAAGATTGCTGAAGGCTCTGTCGCTGAGGCGTTCACGGCCGATGCCCTGCATGCTGCCTATGGCGGCCGGCTGGCTAGCGCGCAGTTGAGCGAATTGCGCGCCCCGGCGGCTTAACGGGAGGCAGCGCCCATGGAGGCGTTTGTTGCCGCGCTGACGTTCTCTGCCGGCTACAACGCCGCGCTCGTGGTGATCGGTGCGACCCTTTTTGGGGCAGCGGCTGCAGCGAGCGGGACATTTTTGGTGCTGCGGCGCCAGGCGCTCATGACCGATGCCATCGCCCACGCAACGCTTCCAGGCCTTGCGATCGCGTTCATGGTCATGGTCGCTGCCGGCTTCGACGGGCGAAACCTGCTGGGCCTCCTCATCGGTTCGGCAATCTCTGCCCTCATTGGCGTCGTCGCCGTCGATGTGATCGTCAAGCGCACCCGCCTTATGGAAGACGCCGCCATCGGGGCGGTTCTGTCGGTCTTCTTCGGGTTTGGGGTGGTGCTTCTCACCATCGTTCAGTCCATGTCAGCCGGCCGACAAGCGGGGCTTGAGGGTTTCCTTCTCGGCTCCACGGCCGGCATGCTGCGGGCCGATGCCATGTTGATCGCCGTGTCAGCCGCGGTTGTGGGCGTGCTCTTGTTCGTTCTGCGCCGCCCGCTGACGCTTGTGGCATTCGACCCGCAATATGCTGCCGGGCAGGGCGTCAAAGTGCGCCTCATGGACCTTGTCGCCACCGCCATGGTGCTTGCGGTCACCGTCATCGGACTAAAGCTTGTCGGGCTTATTCTAGTGGTGGCCCTCCTCATCATCCCGCCGGTCGCCGCGCGGTTCTGGACCAACGACATCAGCAAAGTGCTTTTTCTCTCAGCGCTGTTTGGCGGCAGCTCTGGCTATGTGGGCGCCGCGCTATCGGCGAGCGCACCGGCCTTGCCGACGGGGTCGCTCGTGGTGCTGTCGGCATTCGCCATCTTCGTTGTCTCGCTGGTGTTTTCCACGCAGCGCGGTGTTCTTGCAGCGCTCCTGCGGCGGCGCGCGCTCGCAGTGCGGGTGCACCGGCGCCAGGGCCTCCTCGCGCTCGCCGCCGGAGAGCCGATTTATGACGCAATGACCATCAAAGTGTTGCGCCGCGATGGCGTGATCCGCCCCGATGGTGTCATGACCGACAACGGCAGAGCTGCGGTGGCCGAAATCCGCCGCGACGAGCTGCGCTGGTCGATGGCGCCGAGCGTGTTGGGCGACGATGCAGTGCCGGCCCAACGCGATGCGCTCACCCCGGCCGACGAAGCCTTTACTCCTGACCAGATCGCGCTCATCGACGCCGAAGCGCAGCGTCTCGCGGTGGTGTGAGTGGGCGCCGAGTTTGTCCAGCTGTCGCTGACGCCGCTCGTGATCGCGGTGCTCGCCGCAGTGACCTGCGCGATGCCCGGCAACTTTCTCATTTTGCGCCGCCAAGCGCTCATCGGCGATGCCATCAGCCACGTCGTGCTGCCCGGTATTGTGGTGGGTTTCATCATCACCGGAAGCGTCACCACGTGGCCGATGATGCTGGGGGCAGGGGCCGCAGCGCTCATCGCGGTCGCTATGATCGAGGCCATCAAGCGCCTCGGCAAAATCGAGCCCGGTGCGGCCATGGGTGTGGCGTTCACCGCCATGTTTGCCGCCGGCGTCTTGCTGCTTGAACAAAGCAACACCGCCTCCGTTCATCTCGATGTGGAGCACGCACTGTTTGGCAACCTTGAGAGCCTGATCTGGTTCGACGGGCTGGGGTGGGCCTCACTGCTCGACCCATCCGCGCTCGCGCAGCTTCCGCCCGAACTCTTCCGTATGGCGTCCGTCGCCGTGATCATGATCATCGCGACCATCCTCTTCTGGCGGCCGCTGGTGATGGCAACGTTCGACGAAGCCTTCGCTGCATCGGTTGGCATCCCGGTGAACCTGCTGTCGCTGATGCTCGTCGTGTTCGCCGCCATCGCCGCCGTCGCAGCGTTCGACGCCGTTGGATCGATCATCGTGATTGCGATGTTCATCTGCCCGCCCGCCACAGCCCGCCTCCTCACCGACCGGATGGGGGTGCAAGTCCTGATCTCCGCCCTGGTGGCGGCAGTCTGTGCTGTGGTGGGCTACGTCGTGGCCGGCTATGCCCCGCTCTGGCTCGGATTTGACAACTCTGTCTCCGCCTCTGGCATGATCGCGACCGTGAGTGGCGTTGCTCTGGGCCTGGCCGTCGCATTCGGGCCGCGCCGACGCCAGGTGGCAGGGTAGAGAACCGCGTGAGTGTAGACACAGACCCCGCAAGAACGGCCGAGGCCAAAGCGAAGGACGTGGGGCTGCGCCATGCGGCGATTGTCACGCTCGCGCGCGAAGAAGGCCGCGTCAGCGTTGATGGCCTGGCAAACCACTTCGGCGTGACGCCGCAAACGATCCGCAAGGACCTCAACGAACTCGCAGCGCAGCGCAAAGTCACCCGCGTCCACGGCGGTGCCATCCCCGCATCCGGCACCGTCAACGTCGAGTATGACAAGCGCCGGCTTATCGCGATGGAGCAGAAGGCGCAGATTGGGGTGGAGGCGGCCGCCCTCATTCCGGCCGAAGCCAGCGTATTTTTGAGTATTGGGACCACGTCTGAAGCCGTCAGCGCTGCGCTCACCGATCATCCCGGATTGTTGGTGGTGACGAACAATCTCAACGTGGCAAGCCGCCTTCGCCCTTCTGCGCAGCACGAGGTGATTGTCGCCGGCGGCGTGGTGCGCCCCACCGATGGCGGCATTGTGGGCGCATCGACGGCGGACTTCTTGCGCCAATTTCGCGTGGACTATGCCTTGGTCGGCACCTCAGCCATTGATGCCGACGGTGGCATCTACGATTTCGATTTACGCGAAGTGAACGTTCTGCGTGCGATAATCGAAAACGCTCGAGCGGCAATTCTTGTCGCGGATAGCACGAAGTTCGCCCGCCGTGCTCCCATCCGCGTTGCGGGTTTGGCCGACTTCGACGTGTTCGTGACCGACGAAGCACCGGTGAGTATTGCGCAGTTATGCCGCGCGTGTCGGTGCGAACTCATCCAAACGAAAGCCAGTGACTAGCACGTAGTCCTCGCGGTGTTTCGCCTCTTCGCGGTCATCCCAAACCAAACCGCGGGATGAGAAAGCGCTCTTTGCACCGAGTTTCGTTTGACACGCGCTTTAGTTCGTTGCACCTTTCCTTTTAAGAAGTGGGAGGGGCTTTTGACCCATTACGACGTGTTCGTAATTGGCGGCGGTATCAACGGTTGCGGTGTGGCCCGCGACTTAGTGGGCCGTGGCTATCGGGTCGGGCTGGCGGAAAAGAACGACTTCGCATCAGGCACGTCGTCCTGGTCGACCAAGCTGATCCACGGCGGCCTGCGCTACCTGGAGCACTACGAGTTTCGCCTGGTGCGTGAAGCGCTGATGGAACGCGAAGTGCTGTGGGCGATGGCGCCGCACATCATCTGGCCGCTGCGATTTGTGTTGCCGCACCACAGCGGGTTGCGCCCGTCGTGGCTCTTGCGCCTTGGTCTTGCCCTCTATGACAATTTGGGTGGCCGCAAGCGCCTTCCGCCGACCCGCGTGGTCAATCTGAAAACCGACCCTGTGGGCGTTCCGCTTCGCGACGAGTTCGTCAAAGCGTTCGAATATTCCGACTGCTGGGTCGACGATTCGCGGCTCGTGGTGCTCAACGCCCGCGACGCTGCCGACCGCGGCGCCGATATTATGCCGCGCACCGAGGTGACTGCGGCTGAACCGTCCGGCGATGGTTGGGCGCTCTCCCTGCGCACCGAGGATGGCGTCAAGCGCGTGACCACAAGTATGGTCGTGAACGCTGGTGGGCCTTGGGTGGATGGCATTCTTGGCAAGGCGTTTGGCAAGAACTCGCACAATGTTCGTCTTGTCCAAGGTTCGCACATTGTTATTCGGCAAAAGTTCGATCACGGTCGCGCTTATATCTTCCAGAATTCTGATCAACGCATCATTTTCGCGATTCCGTACGAAGACGATTTCACACTGATCGGCACCACCGACCAGGACTATCAGGGCGATCCGCGGGAGGCGAAGATCACCGACGGTGAGATCGAGTACTTGTGCGATAAGGCGAGCGCGTACTTTAAGGCGCCTGTCACACGAGACGATATCGTGTGGACCTACTCAGGCGTTCGCCCGCTGTTTGATGACGGCGCGTCCAAAGCTCAGGAGGCCACCCGCGACTATGTGTTGAAGCTTACGGAGGATGGCCGGCCGCCGCTTCTCAACATTTTTGGCGGTAAGCTCACCACATATCGCCGGTTAGCTGAATCCGTGGCCCACAAAGTTGCCCATGCCATCGGCGGCAAGGGGGATGCCTGGACCGCCGGTGCTCCGCTGCCTGGCGGTCACATGCCGCTTGATGAGGCCATGCGCTTTGACGAGACCCTGCGCGATGAAGCGCCCTTCTTGTCCGAGCGCCTTGCAAGGCGGCTTGCACGCCACTACGGCCTTCGCGCCCGCGAAATCCTGCGCGGTGCCACCAGCATGGCTGATCTGGGCCGCGTGTTTGGGGCAGATCTCACCGCCGCCGAGGTGGACTATCTGATGGCCCACGAATGGGCGCTTGAACCTGACGATGTTTTGTGGCGCCGAAGCAAGCTCGGTTTGCGTCTGTCCAAGGACGAAGTGGCCGAACTGAAAGAATACATGCGCTCAGCGCAGGCGCGTCTGGACGCTGCCGAATAAGGCTGCTTTATCAATGGGGAACTGCCCGTCAAACGGGCTCAGCCGGGACGACTGCGAGCGGCAAAACAAATGGTCGCCGATGGGGTTAGGGAGGGGCAATGCTGGAGCTGAAAACAGTCTCCAAGCGGATTGGTGAGGCCACGCACATCGACAGCGTGTCCATGACCATGGAACCAGGCTCGCTCAACGTGCTTCTGGGCCCAACGCTGTCGGGTAAAACCAGCCTCATGCGCCTCATGGCAGGGCTTGACCGTCCGACGGACGGCGAAGTTTGGGTGGACGGCGTCAACGTCACCGGGCTGCCTGTGCAAAAGCGCGACGTTGCGATGGTCTACCAGCAGTTCATCAACTACCCGGCGATGACAGTCTACGACAACATTGCATCCCCCATGCGTATTGCCAAAAAGCGCAAGGCCGAAATCGACAACACTGTCGAGCGAGTGGCAACGCTGCTTCAGCTGAAACCTTACCTCAAGCGCCTACCGTTGGAATTGTCCGGTGGACAACAGCAACGCACTGCGTTGGCCCGTGCGCTCGCCAAAAACGCAAAGCTTGTGTTGCTGGACGAGCCGCTGGCCAACCTTGACTATAAGCTTCGCGAAGAATTGCGGGCTGAACTTCCCCGGATCTTTACACAGTCAGGTGCGGTCTTCGTCTACGCCACCGCCGAGCCCGAAGAGGCGCTGCTCCTGGGCGGCCGGACTGCCACGCTGCACGAAGGCCGGGTGACCCAGTTCGACGACACAGTCAGGCTTTACCGCTCGCCCGCGGACCTCGTCACCGCCAGGACCTTCTCCGATCCGCCGCTCAACGTCATCGGCGCGGTGAAGCAAGGCGATCAATTCCGCGCGGCCGGCTTGGCCCTACGGGTGCCGGACAAGTTCAAGAACCTGTTCGATGGCCCCTACACCATCGCGTTTCGACCGCATCACCTGTCTTTGGCGTCCGAAGCCTCCGACAATACAATATCTTTGCAGATTTCGGTCACCGAGATCACGGGATCGGAAAGCTTTCTACATGCCACCATCGGCGGTGAAGACTGGGTGGTGCTGGAGCACGGCGTTCACGACCCAGCCCCGGGAACCACAGTGAACGTTGCCCCAAAGCTAGACCAGATGCTGGTGTTCGACCGTTTGGGCGAGGCCATTACGCCCTCAACCCTTCAACGGGCGGCCTAACGCCATGGCGAAGATCACCCTCGATCATATCCGCCACGCCTACGCGACAGCACCACGCGGCGAGGACACCCAATACGCGCTCAAAGAGCTGAACCACGATTGGACTGACGGCGGCGCCTTCGCGCTGCTTGGCCCGTCAGGCTGCGGTAAGACCACGCTTCTGAACGTCATCTCTGGCCTCATCACACCCACCGAAGGCCGGATTTTGTTTGACGGCGAAGACGTCACCCACCTGCCGCCAGAAGCACGTAACATCGCGCAAGTGTTTCAGTTTCCTGTCGTCTACGACACCATGACGGTGGCCGATAACTTGGCGTTTCCGCTGCGCAACCGCGGTGTTCCGGCCGATAAAGTCAAATCGCGTGTCGCCGATATCTTGGACATGCTTGACCTCACAGGTCTCGCGGACCGCAAGGCGCATTCCCTGACAGCGGATCTGAAACAAAAGATATCGCTCGGCCGTGGCATGATCCGTGAGGACGTGTCGGCGATTTTGTTCGATGAACCGCTGACCGTTATCGACCCGCATCTGAAGTGGCAGCTTCGCTCGCAGCTCAAAAAGCTCCACCGCGAGCTCAGCACGACCATGGTCTATGTCACCCATGACCAGACCGAAGCGCTCACCTTTGCCGATAAAGTCGTGGTGATGCTGGCCGGCGAAGTTATTCAAGTCGGAACGCCTGAAGAACTGTTCAGCCAACCGGAGCACACCTTTGTGGGCTACTTCATCGGCTCCCCCGGCATGAACGTCATCCCCGTCACCATCGACGGTGTGCACGCTAAGCTTGGCGAGCATACGGTGGACATTGGCGGTGCCGTGGATGCGCCGGCCAGCGCGCAAATGGCGCTCGGTGTACGGCCCGAATATGTTCGCCTCGGCGATGAAGGCCTCGCTTTTCAAGTGGATCGCGTCGACGATGTGGGCCGCGAAAAGATCGTCCACGGCCGCATCAGCGGTAACAAAGTCTCCGCCATCTTAGGCGAAGACGACACGGTGCCGACCGACCCGAAGGCCACCTTCATGCCGCAGGGCATCAACGTTTACGCCAATGAGCGCCGCGTAGAGGTCCGCCGATGACCAAGACGTATAATAACAAAGCCTGGTTCTTGGTGCTGCCGGTTTTGTTCCTGGTGGCGATGAACGCCGTCATCCCGCTGATGACGGTGGTCAACTATTCGCTGCAAGAAACCTTTGGCGACAACCTCTTCTTCTGGGCGGGAACGGCCAACTACGAGGCTGTGCTGTCATCCGAGCGCTTCCACACAGCGCTGCTTCGCCAGTTCATTTTCACCTTCACCATTTTGGCCATCGAGATCCCGCTCGGCGTCGCCATCGCGCTCGCCATGCCAAAATCCGGCCCCTGGGCGTCGGTCTGCCTGGTTCTGATGGCGCTGCCGCTGCTGATCCCCTGGAACGTGGTCGGCGCCATGTGGAACATCTTCTCGCTGCCCGACATCGGCTTGCTCGGTTGGTCGCTGAACTCCCTCGCGGGCGCCATCAGCAGCCTTCTCAACCTGCCGCCAGACCAAGCGCTGACCTTCAACTACACCAACCAGATCGGTTCAGCCTGGTTCGTCGTCATCCTCATGGACGTGTGGCACTGGACCTCGCTGGTGGTGCTCCTCGCCTATGCGGGCCTGCGCTCCATCGACGATGCCTACTACCGCGCCGCCAAGATTGACGGTGCATCCCGGTGGGCCGTGTTCCGCTACATCCAGCTGCCGAAGATGCGTCAGGTTTTGATCATTGCGGTGCTGCTGCGGTTCATCGATTCCTTCATTGTCTACACCGAGCCGTTTGTCCTTACCGGCGGTGGCCCCGGTAACGCGACGACGTTCCTCTCCATCGACTTGGTGAAATCAGCGCTGGGTGAGTTCAATCTTGGCTACGCCGCTGCGATGAGTGTGATTTACTTCTTGATCAGCCTGTTCGTCTGCTGGCTCTTCTACACTCTGATGACCCAAAGCGATGCGAAGCGGGAGTACGAACAGTGACCGACGTTCCTGCCGGCTCCGCCATGGCGCAAGCAGACGCTGCGTCTCGCACGGTTCCAGCGACTCGGACCCGCCCGCAAAAGCCGCTCCGGCTAAAGTGGCTAGTCCCGACGCTCTACATCATCTTTCTCATGTTGCCGATCTACTGGCTCGTCAACATGAGCTTCAAGACGACCAATGAAATCCTGAGCGGAATTAGTTTCTACCCCGCGAATTTCACCACCGACAGTTATGTCGAAATCCTGACCAACCCGGTCTGGTATTGGGGCTACATCAACTCCATCACCTACGTGGTGTTGAACACGATCCTGTCGGTTTGCGTTGCGCTCCCAGCGGCCTACGCGTTCTCGCGCTACCGTTTCTTGGGCGACAAGCATCTGTTCTTCTGGCTGCTCACCAACCGGATGGCGCCGCCGGCCGTCTTCGCGCTGCCCTTCCTACAGCTCTATTCGTCCGTCGGCCTGTTCGACACGCCGTTCGCCGTCGCCTTGGCGCACTGCCTCTTCAATATCCCGCTGGCAGTGTGGATTTTGGAAGGTTTTATGTCGGGCGTGCCGAAGGAAATCGACGAAACCGCCTACATCGACGGCTACAGCTTCCCGAAATTCTTCGTGAAAATCTTCATGCCGCTGATCGCGTCCGGTATCGGCGTGACGATGTTCTTCTGTTTCATGTTCTCGTGGGTGGAGATGCTGCTCGCCAAAACGCTGACGTCTGTGCAGGCGCAGCCCATCGCGGGTGTGATGACGCGGACTGCATCCTCATCGGGCTATGAGCTGGGGCTCCTAGCGGCGGCTGGCGTGCTCACCATCATCCCGGGCGCAATCGTCATCTACTTTGTGCGCAACTACATCGCGAAAGGCTTCGCGCTCGGCCGGGTCTGAGCGCGTCACGCGGTTCTGTAACACTGGCTGAAAGAGGGTCTCATGGGCTTGGAATGGATGGCATGGACGCCGCAGACGGGCATTTTCTTTGCCTCGATCGCGGGTCTGCTCGTCGTATTCACGCTGTGGGAAATCGCGCGCCCTGGCGGACACCCACGCATTGGCATCCTTGGCCTTCTCACCACCCGCGGCGACCGTCTGTTCATGTCGCTTCTCGCCGGCGCCTTTATCCATTTGGGCTGGCTCGCATTCGCAACCGGGCCGCTTTGGATCGCGAGCATCATCGCCCTCGGGCTCGCCGTCATCATTTTCCTGGTGGTCTGATGACACTAAGCGGTCCGCGAACACTCCAAGGTTTCCTGATTGGCGTAGGAGTAGAGCGTCAGCGAGCGCTTGCGCGTGTTAAAAATCGAGTACCGCTCACCGCGCACAGTGGTCAGCCCAAAATCGGCGTTGCCGCTCGTGTTGATCGCAGCGAGCCTCTTGGTATCGCCATCAACGCTGACGCTTCGCTCGCTCAAAACAACCGGCGTCCCGCCGCAGTCCCATTGGCCGACGAAGGCATCAGGCGCGAGTTCACCGGAGCCAAGGCATCCCGCCAACGCCAGAGCCATGCCGAGGGTGGCTCCCTTGAGGATGATCGTCACGCTTCTGGCTCCTTTATGCCCGGGCGGCCGACGCGCAGACAGGATCACAAGCCGAAGGAAAACGTCGCCATTGAGGCGGGCGTCACAGTTCATTCGACACTTCGAGATTCGCAGCGAAAATCCCGTCCACGGATGACGCTGGAATGCTACCGGGAGAACGCGCTGTAGCGTAGCCCGATAACGCCGGTATACCGGCTCCTAAACGAAAGACGTAGAGGGAGAGACATCAATGAAACACCTGCTGCTAGCCAGCACCTGCGCGTTCGCCGTTGCGCTTGCGTCGCCGGCGCTCGCCGACATGGCCGCAGCGGAACGCTGGATCGACGAAGAGT
>CAKZYH010000500.1 GCA_937884725.1 uncultured Paracoccaceae bacterium | reverse complement strand
ACCGGTCCGCTCCTCGCGGAGACCGGCAGCGGTTTGGCGGGCGCGGCGATGATCGTGGCGGTCGCGACCGCGATGGCGGGCGTAGCTTCGGTGATAGGCCGCCTCAGCGGTTTGATCGTCGCGAGGACCGGGGCGACCGGGGCGCCGCTCGTGGGGAGCGGTACGGCGATCGTGACGGTGGTGCGGCGCGCGGTGGCAATCGGGACCGTGACGATCGGCGGGAGCGAGACTCGGGAGAGCGCGGCTTCCGCTCCCATGGCGCAAGCCGTGGCGAGGGTTCTGAGCGTGGGCGCGGTGAGCGGCCCGGCGGTTATGGTGGCCCGCAGCGGGATCGGGGCGAGCGCGATGGACGCCAGCGCGGGCCAGGCCGCCCACGGGATGACCGGCCGATGGGGCGTGGCGGAAGAGACAAGCCGCCCGGCGCAAGGGCGAAGCCGCTTGGCGGCAACAAGGCGGAGTTCCGTGGGCCACGCCCCGGCACGCGAGGCCGTCGCGACGGGTTTGAGGGTGGCACTGGCGGAGAGGATCGCGCCGCGCGCGGCAAACCTTACGGCGCGAGGGATGGCGACCGCGGCGACCAGCGCGGCGGCGACCCGCGTCCGTTCAAAGGCGGGCGCGATGGTGCTGATCGCGGTGATGGTTTTCGCTCAAAGGGTCGGTTTTCGTCGCCGCGCGGTGGCGGTGATGGCACGGGCGAAAGCCGCGCGCGTGGCCGGTTTAACGCGCCCGATGGTGCGGCGGGGGATGATCGCGGGCGCGCAAAACCCGCCTTCAAGCCCAAGCACGGTCGGCCAGAGCGGCGCGACGGACCGCGGCCAGAGGGTCGAGGCGGCCGAGATGGTGGGCGCTCAACGCGCCCAGGCCGCCCCGGCGATAAGCCGAGAGGGCCACGTCCAGGTGGCAAACGGCCTGGCGGGCGGCCGGAGCAGCGCGGCAGCTAGCGCGGGTAACCGTTAGAAGAGCTCGGTTTGATCCGGGTTTTTCTTGGCAGCCCGGCGAGACGGTTTTTTGGGTGCAGCCGCTTTGGCCGGCTGCGTTGCGGGGCGCGGCGCACCGCCGGCTTCGACAACGCTCACCCGCGCATCGGCGAACTGCAGCTGCAGCGCATCGCCTGAGCCGATGTCGCTGGCGCGGCGGATGGGGCTGTCGTCAGCGCGTCTCACTAACGCGAAGCCGCGGTCGAGCACGGCCGTGTAGCTGACCGCTGCAAGGAGCTTTGAGGCGGTCTGCCAGCGCTGGCGCCTGTCGGCGTTGAGCCGCGCCATGGCGCGATCTGCCCGGTCGCTGGCGGCGCTCAGCCGGGAGCGTGCCTCTCCGATTGGGCGGGCCAGGAGGTGCGGGCCGAGGCGGCCATCAAGGCTTGCCGCCTGGCGAGACGCCTCGCGAAGGCTGGCGTCCATTGCCCGATCAAGCCGGCCGGTGAGTGCCTCCGCATGATCGCGCGCCTGCGCCAATGGTCGCGCGGCGAGCGACGGCGACAGGCGTCCAGCGGTGCCTGCGTAACGTTGACGGGCGAGGCTAACGGTGCGGAAGAGCGCGCCTGTCAGTTTGTCCGATGCCAAGTCGAGCCGCTGGCGGGGCATTTGGAGGAGCGCGTCTAGGGGCGGCAGGCCGCGCGCAAGAAGGCGGAGCGCTCCGCGGCGGCTTTCTGACAGCGTCGCCATCGCGGTATCGAGCCGGCGGGCGCGGTCGGCGAGCGTTGCGAGGCAATCGGCCCGCACGGGCACGACCATCTCTGCGGCACCCGTCGGTGTGGGCGCGCGCTTGTCGGCAGCGTGATCGATCAAGGTCCAGTCGGTTTCGTGGCCCACCGCCGAGACCACCGGGATCGGCGAGGCGGCGACAGCGCGGACCACCGCCTCGTCGTTGTAGCCCCAAAGGTCCTCGACGCTGCCACCGCCGCGGGCGACGATGATGACGTCCGGCCGCGGGCCACCGTAGGCGCCCGAAAATCCAGCAACGGCGTTCGCCACCTCGGCGCCGCTGGTCTCGCCCTGCACCCGCACGGGCCACACCACGACGTGGCTTGGAAAGCGCTCGGACACGCGGTGCAAAATGTCGCGAATGACGGCGCCTGTGGGAGAGGTGACGACGCCGATCACCCGCGGATGGGTGGGGAGCGGCCGTTTGCGATCCTCATCAAAAAGCCCTTCGGCGGCGAGCTTTTTGCGCCGCTCTTCCAGGAGCTTCATCAGCGCGCCGACACCCGCAGGCTCCAGCTGCTCCACCACAAGCTGGTAGGACGATTTGCGTGCAAACGTTGTGAGGCGGCCGGTTGCGACCACCTCCAGCCCCTCTTCGGGCGGGATGGACAGCTTGCTGTAGGCCGAGCGCCAGACCACGGCGTCGAGCGTCGCCTCGCTGTCCTTCAGGCTGAAATAACAGTGGCCCGACGAGTGGCGCCCGCGAAAGCCGCCGATTTCGCCGCGCACCCGCACCTGGCCGAACTGGTCCTCGATGGACCGCTTTACCGAGCGCGACAGCTCCGAGACGGAAAACTCGTGCGCGTTGGTGGCTGCGGGCTCGGTGAGGTTGAAGGGCGCGTTCAATGACGTCTCCGGCGAAGATGCGTTCGGCGCATCCAACCTCTATAGCGCTGATGTCAGCCGCGCGCACGGGTCAGCGCGGCCCTATCAACGATCCGGTGCGCCCCATGCCCTCACGCCCCACCCCGGCCCACACCACGCCCCGGCTGTACGTTTCGGCCGACCTACCGGGCGAGATTCACTTTGTCGGCGGACAGCACCACTATCTCAGAAATGTGATGCGGCTTGGCGAGGGCGACGCGGTGCTGGTCTTCAACGGCCGCGATGGGGAGTGGCGCGCCCGGCTTGGCAGTGTCGGCAAAAAGGCATCGACGGCGATGGCGACTGAGGCGATGCGTCCGCAAACGGCGCCGCCTGATGTGCTTTACGCGTTTGCGCCGCTGAAGCAGGCGCGGCTCGACTACGTGGTCCAGAAGGCGGCTGAGATGGGCGCCGGATCGCTCCAGCCTGTTCTGACGCACTACACACAGGTGCGCAAACTCAACCTTGAGCGGCTTCAGGCCAACGTCGTCGAGGCGTGCGAGCAATGCGGGCTTTTGACCGTTCCGCGCATCGAGGAGCCGGTAGCGCTCGCTGACTTTTTGGGCCGGCTTGAGCGTCCCCTAGTGGTTGCCGATGAAGCGCTGGCGGCGGAGAGCATCGAGCCTTTGGAGGCTATTCGCAGCGCGGGCCAGCCGCTCGCCGTGCTCGTCGGACCTGAGGGCGGGTTTTCGGAGGCCGAGCGCGCGCTCTTCTTGCCACGCGCCGTGCGAGTGTCCCTCGGGCCGCGGGTGTTGCGCGCCGACACTGCCGCTGTGGCTCTGCTGGCGTTGGTCGAGGCGGCCTTCCCCAGCGCGACGTGATCAAATGTGTCATGCCACGCTTTATTGTCTTTGGCCCCTGCCGCTTCTAGGTTCGCTTCACTGAGCGGGGACGATTATGGCGCGCGATACCTTGGACGACACGCCCATCGAGGGGCGCGCCCAGCTGATTGAGCAAATCGCTGGCGGTGAAAAGCCGGCCAGCGATTTTCGCATCGGCACCGAGCACGAGAAGTTCGCCTACAATAAGGCCGACCTCTCGCCAGTTCCCTACGAGGGCGAGCGGGGCATCGGCGCTGTCCTGAAGGGCATGCAGGCACTCACCGGATGGGACCCCATCGAGGAGCACGGCAACATCATCGGCCTTGCGGCCCCGTCGGGCGGCGGCGCGATCAGCATCGAGCCCGGCGGCCAGTTCGAGCTGTCGGGTGCGCCTCTGATCTCGCTGCACGAGACGTGCCGCGAGGCCAACGGGCACCTGGCGCAGGTGCGCGAACTTGCCGACAGCCTCGATCTTGGCTTTCTCGGCCTTGGCATGGCGCCCACCTGGAGCCGCGCGGACATGCCGAAAATGCCAAAGCAGCGCTACGGGATCATGACCGCCTACATGCCCAAAGTCGGCACGCGCGGGCTCGACATGATGTACCGCACCACCACGATCCAAGTGAATCTCGACTTCTCGGGCGAAGCGGACATGGTGTCCAAGATGCGGGTGGGTCTTGCGCTTCAACCCATTGCGACGGCGCTCTTTGCCAACTCGCCGTTCCTGGACGGAAAGTCCAACGGCATGCTCTCCAACCGTGCCGCAGTGTGGCACGACGTTGATCTCCAACGGTCCGGGCCGATCCCCTTCGCCTTTGAAGACGGCTTTGGCTATGAGCGCTACGTCGACTGGGCGCTCGACGTCCCGATGTATTTTGTGAAGCGCGGCGACGACTACATTAACGCCACCAGCGCCACGTTCCGTGAGTTCATGGACGGCAAGTTTGACGTTCTGCCCGGCGAGCGGCCGAACATGGGCGACTGGGTCAACCACCTGTCGTGTCTGTTCCCCGAGGTGCGGCTGAAGCGCTTTCTGGAGATGCGCGGCGCCGATGGCGGCCCGTGGCGCCGGATTTGTGCGCTTCCAGCGTTCTGGGTGGGGCTCCTTTACGATCAGGGCGTGTTGTCTGAAGCGCAGGCGCTCGCCGACACGCTGTCGGCTGACGATCGGCACACGCTGTGGCGCGATGTGCCGACCCACGGGTTTGAAACGCGCCTTGCCGACGGACGGACGGTGCTCGACATCGCAAAGTCGGCGCTCGATCTCTCGGCAGAGGGGCTCAAGCGGCGCGGTCATTGCGCCGCCGATGGTGATGACGAGCGGGTGTTCCTCAACCCGCTGTTTGATGCCGTACACGCCGGCCGTTCACCGGCCGACGAGATTCTTGACAGTTTCCGCGGCCCATGGCGCGGCGACATGGCGAAAGTGTTTGACGCCCTGTCGTTCTAAGACTCCGCTTAAGCGATGCGCTCCAGCTGAAAGATTTTTCGGTCCGCCAAAAGCTCGGCACCCATGGCGCGGAACGCGTTGATATGCGCGGACTGTCCGTGGGCCTCCCAGTCTTCGCGGGTCGTCCAGACCTCGTGGAAGTGGAACAGGTTGGGGTCCTCGACCGAACGGTGCAGCTCGTAGATTTCGCAGCCGACTTCACTCAGCGTCGGACCGACAAGTCCGGTCAGTGCCTCGTGAAGGGCGCCGGCTTTGCCGTCTTTCGCGGTCATTTGCGCAACGATGGTTAGAGGCATGTGGTAGCTCCTTTTGTCGTTTCTTGGTGATCTTGCGACGCCGTTTTGGGCGACGGGTGATGGCGTGCAGCTCTACATTCTGAACACGCCAAATCTTGTGTCGCCAATCGGGGCGTTCAGCGTGGCGGCGAAGGCGAGCGATAGCACGCGCCGGGTGTCGCGCGGGCGGATGATGCCATCATCCCAAAGCCGTGCGGTGGCGAAGTAGGGATGGCCCTCGCGCTCATACGCCTCGGCGATCGGCGCCTTGAAGCTTGCCTCTTCCTCGGCTGACCAGGTGCCGCCCTGTGCGGTGATGGCATCGCGCCGCACTGTGGCGAGCACTGATGCGGCCTGCTCGCCGCCCATCACAGAGATGCGCGAGGACGGCCAAGTGAACAGAAAACGCGGCTGATAGGCCCTGCCGCACATGCCGTAGTTTCCGGCGCCGTAGGAGCCGCCGATGAGGACGGTGATTTTGGGCACTGATGCACAGGCGACGGCCGTCACGAGCTTCGCGCCGGCCCGCGCGATGCCGCCGGCCTCATACTCGCGGCCAACCATGAAGCCTGTGATGTTCTGCAAAAACAGAAGTGGGATTTTTCGCTGGCAGCAGAGCTCGACGAAGTGTGCGCCTTTCTGGGCGCTCTCGGCGAACAGGATGCCGTTGTTGGCTATGATGCCGATGGGAATGCCCGACAGCTTCGCAAAACCTGTCACCAGCGTCGTGCCGTAACGTGCCTTGAACTCGTCGAACCGCGAGCCGTCCACCAGCCGGGCGATGACCTCTCGGATGTCGCTTTGCTGGCGCAGATCGGGGGAGAAAGCGCCCTCGATGCTGTCGGGGTCGAGCGCTGGCGGCTCGGCGGCAGACAGCGCGACCGCGGGCGCAGGGGCTGGCCCGAGGTTGGCGATTGCTTGGCGCGCGAGGGCGAGCGCATGACGGTCGTCGAGCGCGTAGTGATCGGCAACGCCGGAGAGGCGTGTGTGAACGTCGGCCCCGCCCAAATCCTCGGCGCTGACCTCTTCGCCCGTTGCGGCCTTTACCAGGGGTGGGCCGCCGAGGAAGATCGTGCCTTGATCGCGCACGATGATGGTCTCGTCGCTCATCGCCGGCACGTACGCGCCGCCGGCTGTGCACGAGCCCATCACGACGGCGATCTGCGCGATGCCAGCGGCGGACATGTTGGCTTGGTTGAAGAATATGCGGCCGAAGTGATCCCGGTCGGGGAAGACTTCCGTTTGGTTGGGAAGGTTGGCACCGCCCGAATCGACCAGGTAGACGCACGGGAGGTGGTTTTCGGCGGCTATCTCCTGCGCGCGAAGGTGCTTTTTGGCTGTCAGGGGATAGTAGGTGCCGCCCTTAATGGTGGCATCGTTGCAGACCACCATGACCGCGCGGCCGCTCACCATGCCGATACCTGTGATCACACCGGCCGCGTGGATCGCGTCGTCGTACATGCCGTGGGCGGCGAGGGCGCCGATCTCCAGGAAGGGCGAGCCGGGATCGAGGAGGGCGTTGACCCGGTCACGTGGCAAGAGCTTGCCGCGCTTCAAATGTCTGTCCCGCGCGCGGTCCGGACCGCCCCTCGCGGCGGTGGCCAACTCGCTGTCGAGATCATCCACGAGCGCCGCCATCGCGGCCGTGTTGGCGGCAAAAGTGTCGGGGTCGAGGCTGGTGGTGAGGACGGTCACGCAAAAGGTCCTTTTCGCTCGCCATGGTTAGGTCGGGTGCGGCCAAATGCCAAGCGGCTGTTACAATGTACACCCATGGGGTCGACGACTGGCTGCCACGCAACATGTCGGGTCCGGGGGGCTAATGAACGACAGACGAGAGACTTTTGACGGGCTTGGCAGTCAGCTGGATGCAAAAGCGGCGAAGGTGCGGATGCGCAAGGATGCGCGTGCCGTCCGGGCTGCGGCGGCAGTGCAATGGCCCGACGCGTGTAACGTGCTCGCGCGGTATGCGGATGCCTTACCCTCGGTGTCCGTCGTCGGTTTCTACATGCCCATCCGTGATGAACTCGATCCCCGCCCGCTCGCCTTCGCGACAGGCGCGGCGCTGGCGCTCCCCGCGACCGATGGCACGGCCATGACGTTTACCTTGTGGAGGCCTGGCGATCCGCTCGAAAAGAGCGCTTTCGGGGTGCCGGAGCCGAGCGGCGAAGAGGTGGTGCCTGATCTGTTGCTCATCCCGCTTCTTGCTTTTGATGCGCAGATGAACCGGTTGGGGTACGGCGCCGGCCACTACGACCGATACATCGCGCGCCACCCCATGACTTTGCGCTTTGGCGTGGCTTATGCAGCCCAACAGCGCGACGATATCATCGTGGAGCCGCACGATATGCCCCTCCACGGCATCATCACCGAACAGGGATTGTCGAGGGGACTCTAGCATGCGGATTGTGGCGCTGGGCGATGTGGTGGGCCGGGCGGGACGCGCGGCGTTGGGCACCCATTTGCCGCGCCTTATGGACCGCTACAAACCCGACTTCGTGGTCGTGAATGGCGAGAATGCCGCTGGCGGCTTCGGCATCACGGAAGAAATTGTTCAGCAAATTCTTGACTATGGCGCCGACTGCGTGACCACCGGCAACCACGTCTGGGATCAGCGCGAGGCTTTGGTGTTTATCGAGCGGGAGCCGCGCATGTTGCGGCCAATCAACTATCCGGCCGGCACGCCGGGGCAGGGCGCTGCGATGTTTACCGCACGCAATGGGGCGCGCGTGTTTGTGGCGAACATCATGGGTCGCACCTTCATGGAGCCGCTGGACGATCCGGTTGGCCCGCTGGAAGCTGCGCTGGAGTTTCATCGGCTCGGCAGCGAGGTCGATGCGGCCATCGTGGACGTCCATTGCGAGGCGACCAGTGAGAAGCAGGTTTTTGGGCACCTCCTCGACAGTCGGGTGTCGCTGGTTTTTGGCACCCACACCCATTGCCCGACCGCGGATGCACGCGTGCTGTCGGGCGGGACGGCGTTCATCACCGATGTGGGTATGTGCGGCGACTATGATTCGGTGATCGGCATGGACAAAGAGGAGCCGATGCGCCGGATGGTGGAGCGCACGCCAGGCCAGCGGATCGGTCCGGCCACGGGGCTGGGCACGGTGTGCGGCGTGGCTGTGGAGACTGACGACAGCACCGGTCTCGCCCGCTGGATCGAGCCCATCCGCATGGGCGGTGTGTTGCAGGAAGCGCTGCCTGAGCGTTGGGAAGATGCAGGCTTCCAAATGGCGAAGTAGGCACTCCGGAGCGGGGCCCGATGGACGCCGGAGAACTGGACAGCCAAGCCAAACGGCTCAGGTCCGGCGACTGATCGCTTCCATTCGTGAGCGCCAGCGCATAATTTCCGCCCGACAGCACGACGGGTGAGGCGAGGATGGCTGGGCATTCCAAGTTCAAAAATATCATGCACCGCAAAGGCGCTCAGGATGCCAAGCGGTCCAAAATGTTCTCAAAGCTCTCGCGGGAGATCACCGTGGCCGCGAAAATGGGAGCGCCCGATCCCGACATGAACCCGCGGCTGCGCCTGGCGGTGGCGGCGGCAAAAGCGCAGTCGATGCCCAAGGACAACATCGAGCGAGCCATCAAGAAAGCGTCCGGCGATGAGGACGCCAACTATGAGGAAGTCCGCTACGAGGGGTACGGCCCGGGCGGCGTGGCCGTGTTGGTCGAAGCGCTGACCGACAATCGCAATCGCACCGCCGGGGTTGTCCGCGCAGCATTCTCCAAGAACGGCGGCGCTCTTGGCGAGACGGGCTCCGTCTCGTTCATGTTCGACCGCGTGGGCGAGGTGGAGTACCCCATCGACGTGGCTGATGGCGACAAGATGATCCTCTACGCCATCGAGGCCGGTGCGGACGATGTGCAGTCCGATGAGGAGACCCACGTCGTGATTTGCGCGTTTGAGGACCTCGCGGAGGTGTCGAGCGCGCTGCTGGACCTCCTTGGCGAACCGGCCGCGGTGCGCACGGTGTGGCGGCCACAGACGAGCACGGCAGTCGACGAGGACAAGGGCGCGACGCTCATGAAGCTCATCGACGTCTTGGAAGACGATGACGACGTGCAGAACGTGTTCGCGAACTACGAGATGTCCGACGAGGTGATGGAAAAGCTGGCGGCGGCGTAGGCGGGCGTGGCCGTGCTGTTGGTGGCGTTCATGCTCGTCGTGGCGGGGGCTTTAGCGCTTCTGTTTGCACGCGGGTTGGCAGCTCCCGGTCCCGCGACCGGCCCGGATGACCTGCCCCGGCCCAAACTTGGCCAGCGCTCGCCGGACGATGCTGTGGCCGCGCTCGACGACCCGCTCACTGCGGCCGCAACCCTGACGGCCATCGTCGCCACCGACGAGGGTTGGCCGCAGGTGCATGGCCGTGTGGAGGCCGCGCTTGCCGGCTTCACCGATGAGACCCGCGCGCGGCAGGCGGTGGAGTTTGCTGAGTGGGCTGCGAGCCACGGCCTTGATGCGGACCGCGCGGTGGCCAGTCTTTGCCGCTTTCTGAGCGAGAGCCTGGAAGCGCCGGAGCGGGCCGAGGTGGCCGCGATGGTGCGGGATGCAGGCCGCGTTGGCGGACCAGAGGGGGAGCGCTTGGCGAGCAAGGCGGTGGAGAGGCTGCCCGTCACATGAGCGATCAAGTTGTGGTCACACTCGCCGGTGCTGACGACCTCGACGAGTGCTTCGCGCTGCGCCGCGCTGTGTTCATGGTTGAGCAGGGGGTGAGTGAAGCCGAAGAGTTCGACGGTGAGGATCACAATCCCGACAAGGCGCACCTCATCGCGCGCCTAGGGGAGAAGCCACTCGGCACGGCGCGGCTCTGGTTCAAGCCGGGCCTTCTGAAGATCCAGCGCGTGTGCGTTTCGCCGGAGGCGCGGGGCCTTCGCGTTGGTGTTGCGCTGATGGAAAAAGCCATCGAGGTCGCCGCCGAGACAGACGGCATCTCGCAAGCGTCGCTCGATTCGCAGACCTATGCCATCGGGTTCTACGAGCGTCTGGGGTTCGTCGCCGAGGGGCCTGAGTTCGATGACGCCGGCATTCCTCATCGGTTCATGACCCGGCGCGTCTGACGCCGAGGCTCACGGGAGCAGGCCCATGGATTTTGGCCGTTGGGCGGAGCGGCTGATGGCGATGGATGATCGCGCGTGGGCGCGCCATGCCAACCCGTGGAGCGTCTACACGCGCATCCCGATCCTGCCCTGTCTCGTGTTGGCGATCTTCAGCCGGGTTTGGCTTGGCTGGTGGGCGCTTGTCCCTGTGGCCGCTTTGGTCGCCTGGGTGTTTCTCAACCCGCGTGCCTTTCCTCCGCCCAACGCCACCGATAGCTGGGCAAGTCGCGGCACGTTCGGCGAACGGCTTTGGCTGAACCGGGCCAACGTGGCCATCCCAACCCATCACCGTATCGCGGCCGCCTTGCTCACCGCGGTGCAGGCGGTCGGCCTGATCCCGCTCGTTTATGGGCTGATCGTGCTCGATCCTTGGGCCGCGGTCGCTGGAACCGCCATCACGCTGATGGCCAAGATGTGGTTCGTGGACAGAATGGTGTGGCTTTACGACGAGGCCGGTGACGGAGCCTTCACGAATAGGTCATAACGTGAACGTTGCAGAAGGAGAGGCCATGCCCGGTGTCACCATTTTGGGGATCGACCCCGGCTTGCGCGTCACCGGTTGGGGCGTCATCCGTGCCGACGGTGCGCGTCTCGCCTTTGTGGCCGCTGGCTCGGTGGCGTCCGACAGCAGTGCCAAGCTTGCCGACCGGCTGGCGACGCTCCACGCAGGGCTGTGCTCGGTGCTCGCCGATGTGGCGCCGGATGAGGCTGCCGTGGAAGAGAGCTTTGTGAACCGCGACGGTGCCGCGACGCTGAAGCTTGGTCATGCGCGCGGTATTGCGCTGCTCGTCCCAGCCGCCGCCGGGCTGCCTGTGGCCGAGTACGCCCCCAACACCGTGAAGAAAACGGTGGTTGGATCGGGTCACGCTGCTAAGGGGCAAATTTCGCACATGGTGGCGCGGCTTCTGCCCCAAGCGAAAGCTGCCGATCACCACGCCTTCGACGCGCTGGCGGTCGCGATCTGCCACGCGAGCCATCGCCGCGCCAACGCCCATCTTGCCAAGGGAATTGCAGCATGATCGGCCGGCTGTCTGGCGTTCTGGTCGAGGCCACTGAGGTGGCCATCATCGACGTTCACGGCGTCGGCTACGAAGTTCACATGACCGCCCGTGACCTCTCCGCGCTACCGATGGGGGAGCCTGCCACCGTGGTGATCGAAACTGTGGTCAGGGAGGACATGATCCGACTCTTTGGCTTTCGCGAGGCGGCGGGCCGCGATTGGTTTCGGCTGCTCCAGGGCGTGCAGGGTGTGGGCGCGAAAGTGGCGCTTGCTGTGCTCAACGTTTTGCCGCCCGATGCGCTGGCCGCAGCGATTGCCTCTGGTGACAGAGCAGCTATTGCGCGGGCACCCGGGGTCGGTAAGCGGGTTGCTGAGCGCATCGCGACGGAACTGCGGGGCAAAGCGCCCGCCATGCCGGCGCCCCTTGTGGTGCCAGATGTCGCAACGTCGCCGGAAGACCACCACGTTGCCGACGCGATCTCCGCGCTCACCAACCTTGGCTACGACGAGGGCCTGGCCCGCTCCACTGTGACGGCGCTGGCCAAGGATCAGCCCGAGGCGCTCGCATCGCAGCTGATTAAGGCTGGCCTGAAAGCGCTCGCGGCATGAGTGACAATCCGCTGAGCCCCGACCGCCAGGTCGGCGATCACGATGCCGCGCTCCGTCCGCAGCTTCTGGACGATTTTGTCGGTCAGCCTACCGCACGCGCTAACCTGTCGGTGTTCATCAAGGCGGCTCAGACGCGGGGAGAAGCGCTCGATCATGTGCTTCTCGTCGGCCCGCCCGGGCTTGGCAAAACCACGCTCGCGCAGATCGTGGCGCGAGAGCTGGGCGTCGGCTTCCGCTCCACCTCCGGCCCCGTGATTGCCAAAGCCGGAGACCTCGCCGCTCTGCTCACCAACCTTGAAGAGCGCGACGTTCTGTTCATCGACGAGATTCACCGCCTGTCGCCGCACGTGGAGGAAGTGCTTTACCCGGCAATGGAGGACTATCAGCTCGACCTCATGATTGGGGAGGGGCCTGCAGCGCGGTCCGTCAAAATCGATCTGTCGCGCTTTACCCTTGTTGGCGCCACGACGCGCCTTGGCCTTCTGACCACGCCGCTCCGTGATCGATTTGGCATCCCGCTCCGGCTGGAGTTTTACAGCGTTGAAGATCTCACCAAGATCGTCACGCGCGGCGCGTCGTTGATGGGGATTGCGACCACGCCCGATGGCGCGACCGAGATTGCTCGGCGCGCACGGGGGACGCCGCGGATTGCGGGCCGGCTTTTGCGGCGCGTGCGGGACTTTGCCATCGTGGGCGGTGCCGAGGCCATCGACAGGGGAATTGCCGACGCCGCGCTCCTGCGGCTCGATGTGGACGCTGAGGGTCTCGACGCGCTCGACCGGCGCTACCTCAACCAGATTGCCAAGCACTATGGCGGCGGGCCGGTGGGGATCGACACCATCGCAGCCGCATTGTCCGAGCCGCGCGATGCGCTGGAGGACATTGTGGAGCCCTACCTTTTGCAGATCGGCTTCCTGCAGCGCACCCCGCGCGGGCGCATGCTGACCGATGGCGCGTTTGCCCACCTTGGTCTTGCGCCGCCGCCGCGCGAGCCTGGCCCGGTGGTGGATCTGTTCGATACTTGAGCCCCGGGCGCTGCACTTGTCATGGCGGCGCCGCGTTGGCAGCGATGATGCAGGCTGCTTAACCGCCACCGTCAGCGAACTGGATTGCCCATGAAAATCGACGACATCCGCCAGCACGCGTTCGCGATGCCGCTCACGAGCCCGGCCTTCCCGCGCGGGCCCTACCGGTTCATCGACCGCGAGTTTATGATCATCACGTACCGCACCGATCCTGAGCGGTTGCGTGCTGTGGTGCCGGAACCGCTGGAGATCACCGATCCGGTGGTGAAGTTCGAGTTCATTCGCATGCCCGACTCCACCGGCTTTGGCGATTACACTGAGTGCGGCCAGGTCATCCCGGTGTCGTTTAACGGCCGGGCGGGCAACTACACCCACTGCATGTTCTTGAACGACCACCCGCCCATCGCCGGCGGCCGGGAGCTTTGGGGTTTTCCGAAGAAGCTTGCGACCCCGCTTTTGGAAACGAATGTCGATGCGTTGGTTGGCCGGCTCGACTATCGCGGCGTGCAGGTGGCGTCGGCGTCGATGGGCTACAAGCACGTGGCGCTGGACCACGATGCTGTGCTGGCTTCGCTGCAAACGCCTAATTTCCTTCTGAAAATTATCCCGCACGTGGATGGCTCATGCCGCATCTGCGAGCTGGTGGAGTACCACATGAGCGATCTTGTGCTGAAGGGCGCGTGGACCGCTCCGGCCGCGCTCAACCTTTCAAGCCATGCGCTGGCGCCGGTCGCCGACTTGCCGGTGCTGGAGGTCCTGAGCGCCACCCACCTTGTCGCTGACCTGACGCTCGATTTGGGGACAGTGGTGTTCGACTACCTCGCCTAGGGGGGACGTGACCCGCAACGGTGCTGTGTCGTTGGCAGGCTCTGCGTTTGGGGCTGAAAACGCGGCTGGTCTCGCGGTGGCGGGGCCGAGCACTGGTGCAAACACTTTGAGCCGTTGCGGCGCGCGCTTTGCTGGGATGCCGCGCACCATCACTTTGGTGGCCTCAACCATCACCACGCCCGCCAAGCGTGGGAAGAAGCGGCGGCCAGCACTTTCCCAGGCCGGCGCGGAACTCAGGAAGTAGCGGCGCTGGGACGGTGGCATATGAAGGCACCGAATGAAGTTGACCGGCTCTAGCCAAACGCTTTCTAGGAGGTCGCGCAGCTGAAAGCGCGAAAAAGGGCGGCCGAGCCCGAACGGTGTGTGATCGGCCCGCGCCCATGCGCCGTTGCGGTAGGGCGCGACCACCAAGACTTTGCCCGCTGGCATCAGCACGCGCCAGGCTTCGCGGAGCACCGCCTGTGGGTCGGGCGCATTCTCCACCAGGTGAACGAGCAAAAGCTTGTCCACCGAACTGTCGGGCAGAGGCAGCTTGTCGGCGTAGGCCAGGGTCGTGCAGTTGTGCCCCTCTCGCGGCCACGGCAGCACGCCCTCTGCTGCGGGCATAACCGCGATGACGCGCTCGGCCTTTCCCAAGAATGGACGCATGAACGGTGTGGGGTGACCCACCCCCACCACGCGCTCAGCGAGCACGCTTGGCCACAGCGCCTCGATCTCGCGGCTCAGGATTTGCTTGGCGGTTTGGCCGAGCGGCGTTTCGTAGAAGCCGCGCAACTCCGCCACATCTAAATGCATCGCAAGGCCTCCGTTCCGCGTTGTCATACAGCCCTCTGGCGCGCTTGGAAATGTGGCTTCGCGGCGGGGGCGGCTTCCCTATGGACGGCTTTCCCGTTAGGGGAAGCCAGAGTTTAGCCCGGAGATCTCGATGGCGGACGTGCGCCTTATTCCCTGCCTCAGCGACAACTACGCGGTCCTGGTCCACGCCGGGGACGAGACCATTTTGGTGGATGCGCCTGAGGCCGGACCGATCAACGCCGCGCTCGCCGCGGAGGGCTGGACGCTGACCACGGTGCTCATCACACACCACCATCCCGACCATGTGCAGGCGCTTCCCGGGGTGCGCGGTACGGCGAAAGTCTATGGTCCCAAGGGTGAGGCGGGCAAAATCGAGGGCCTTGATGAGTTGGTGTCGGACGGCGACACGCTGCAGCTCGGCCCGATCAAGGTGGAGTGCTACGAAACGCCGGGGCACACGGCGGCGCCGATCAGCTTCTTCATGCCTGACGAGAAGATCGCGTTCACGGCCGACACCATTTTCGCCATGGGCTGTGGGCGGTTGTTTGAGGGCACGGCCGCGGACCTTTGGGCCTCGTTCCAAAAGTTACGTGCTGCGATGCCGGACGACACAGCGCTTTATGTCGGGCACGAGTACACCGAGACGAACGCGCGCTTTGCCGCCCAAACGATGCCGGCCGATGGCGCCATTGCCGACCGGCTGAAGGCGGTCCAGGCCGCGCGTTCGGCTGGCGAGCCGACCATTCCGACCACTATGGCTGCCGAAAAGGCAACAAGCCCGTTCATGCGGGCCGACGATCCGGCCGTTGCTGAGGCGCTTGGGATGGCAGGTGCTGCGCCCGTTGACGTGTTTGCCGAACTGCGTCGGCGGCGCGACAACTTTTGAGCGCGCGTGACATCATAAAAACCCTTGGGATGACGCCGCATCCTGAGGGTGGGTACTTCGTGGAAACGTTCCGTGACGCGCCTGAGGGCGGCCGCGGTTTCTCCACGGCGATCTATTATTTGTTGGAGGCGGGCGATTGCTCAGCCTGGCACAAGGTCAACGACGCGGCCGAAGTATGGCATTTTTACGCAGGCGCGCCGCTGGCCCTCACGCTGTCTCCCAACGGGCATGACGCCGTCGCGCACCGCCTCGGGCCGGACATTGCCAATGGCGAACGGCCGCAAGTCATTGTTCCGGCAGGGCATTGGCAAACAGCCGAGTCGCTTGGTGCATGGACGCTCGTGGGCTGCACTGTTGCGCCAGGCTTCGACTTTGCCGGCTTTGAAATGGCACCTCCGGACTGGCGACCAACACCCCGCCCACGCCAAATTTGAACGGGCTGCAGCTCCTCGTGATCTCTTCGGTCCGTTGAAAGCTGGCTAGCGCGCACCTATTCCCCTTCCCCATCAGCAGACCATTCTCTGGCCCGCGCCCCAACCACGGTGACTTCATGATTCTCGCCTTACAGATTGTCGGAGGCTTCATCGGCCTCCTCATCGGTGGCGAGCTATTGGTGCGCGGGGCGTCCGCGGTTGCTGTCCGGCTTGGCATCTCACCACTGGTCGTGGGTGTGGTTATTGTGGGTTTTGGCACGTCCGCGCCGGAGCTTGTGACGTGCGTGCGTGCGGCGCTGGGCGGATCGCCAGGGATCGCGGTCGGCAATATTGTTGGATCCAACATTGCTAACATCTTGCTGATCCTCGGCGCGGCTGCGTTTTTGCGACCCTTCTCGGCCAGCCGAAAGGCTGTGGTGCGCGATGGTTCCATCGTGATTGCGACCGCAGTTGCTTTTATGGCTGCGTCTTTCATGGGCGTGATCGACCGCACAGTCGGCGCTGTGTTCGTGCTCGCGCTCATCGCCTACCTCGCCTACACCATCAGCACCGACCGCGCGAACCCGAGCGCTGAGATTGAGGACGTCCCGGCGCCGAGCGAAGTGGGCCTTGGCAAGGCCATGGTTCATCTTGCTCTTGGGGTGATCATTGTCGTTGTCGGGGCGGAGTTCCTCGTCGACGGCGCAGTCGAGGTGGCCCGGCTCTTCGATGTGTCCGAAGAAGTGATTGGCCTGACCATGGTCGCGATTGGCACATCGCTGCCGGAACTGGCGACCTCAATCATGGCCGCCATCAAGAAGCATTCGGAGCTCGCGCTCGGCAACGTGCTCGGCTCCAACGTTTACAACACCATCGGCATTGGCGGGATTACCGCGCTCGTTCAGCCGGTCCCCGTTTCGCAGACGATGCAGTACTTCGACATCCCGCTGATGGTGGGGATTTCGGTGCTGCTTGTGGTCGTGGTGGCCACCGGGAAGCGTGTGACGCGTTGGGAGGGGGCGCTGCTTCTGATGCTTTACGGCGGTTACATCGCCTTCCAGTCCCAGGTCGGCGCGATCACGGCCTAAGCCTCAGGCCATCTCCTTTGCCAATGCCGTTGACGCGGTTGCGGCCAAGGCCACTAGGTCAGCGTCCGTCGTAATGACAGCGGCCAGCTGCGGGCCTGCCCACACAGGGGCGCCCAAAGCCGGCTACTGCCGAATTTTCGTTGTCGCGAAACAGGGTTAGCTCAGATACTGTCCGCCGTTGGCCGACAGGGTCGAGCCGGTGACAAAGCCGGCATCATCGCTGGCAAGGAAGGCCACGCAGCGCGCGATTTCCTCCGCTTCGCCAAGCCGACCGACCGGGATTTGCGGCAGGATCACCTCTTTCATGACGTTTTCGGGGATCGTGCTCATCATGTCGGTGTTGATGTAGCCGGGGGCGACCACGTTCACGGTGATCCCAGCGCGCGCGCCTTCCTGGGCAAGCGCTTTGGTAAAGCCAATGTCGCCAGCCTTTGAGGCGGCGTAGTTCGCTTGGGCAAACTGACCCTTCTGACCGTTCACGGACGAGATGGTGATCACGCGGCCAAATTTGCGCTCGCGCATGCCCAGCCACACGTTGTGCGTCATGTTGAAGACGCCGGTGAGGTTGGTGTCGATCACCTGATGCCACTGTTCGGGCGACATCTTGTGGAACGGAGCATCGCGGGTGATGCCGGCGTTGTTGACCAGGATGTCGACCGGGCCGAGATCGGCCTCCACTTCGGCAACGCCCTCTTTGCAAGCGTCATAGTCGGCGACAGACCACTTGTAGGTGGCAATCCCGGTTGCGCTGGTGAAAGCTGCCGCTGCTTCATCGTTACCGCCATAGGTGGCGGCGACGTTGGCCCCGGCGGCCTTGAGTGCCTTGGCGATCGCGGCGCCAATCCCGCGTGAGCCGCCGGTGACGATTGCAGTACGTGCCATGTTTCCTCCTTGGTCCCCGACTAGCGCGGGGTTTAGCGGCCGGAAGATGGCCGGAAGCTGCCGCGGGCGTCAATTGCCCGATGAGGTTCAAACGGGCTGAAGTTTGCGCAGAATTGCGTTTGCCGCGGTATCGGGCTGCTCGAGCTGAGGCATATGCCCGGCGTCCTTAATCACGTGAAGTCGTCCCTGGCCCACGGCCGCGGCAAGGGCTTGGCCTCGGGCAAGGGGGATCCAGGGATCGTCCTCGCCCCAGATGACGCTGGTGGGGCAGCGCAGTTGGCCGAACATAGGCTCCACTTCGGCTGTGAACGCTTCATCGGCTTGAGCGAACTGGTTGTAGAAGCTGCGTTGCCCCGCCTCGTTGAGCCACGGGGCGGTGAGTGCGTTGATGTCCGCCTCGCTGAGCGGCGCAGCGAACGCGCTTTCGATGTAGGCCGTGACGACCGCGCGGTGAATGTGCGGCGGCAGTCCCAAGAACGCCTCAACGTGGCGGCCCACGTGGTCGAAGAACGCCGAACCCCATGGGCGCATCGCAACCACATTCATGAGCACGTACCGCTCGAAATCAGCGCCGTGCAGGAGATGGGCGCGCAGCGTGACGGCGCCGCCAAAGTCGTGCGCCACGACGCTGGGTCGCTGCAGTCCCCAGTGCGCCAGGACTTCTACGAAGACCCGGCCTTGCACATCCATGGCTGTGGGCTGGTCGGTCGGGACCATCGATTGCCCAAAGCCAGGCATATCGAAGACATGCACCGTGTAGTGCTTCTCAAAGGCGGGGATCACGCGGTGCCAGGCATAGGATGACCAGGGCCAACCGTGGGCGAGCACAAGGGCAGGCCCGCTGCCGCTGCGTCCGGCCGCGACGGCGCCCGCGGATGTGGAAATCGTCTCTGTGAGCGACCATGGCATGCGGCTTTGACCTTCCTTTCGATCCGTAGGAGTGCTGTCGCAATGATGTTCTCCCGACCAGCGCGGATGTCCATCAGTGCAACTCATCACGCAACACAGTCTGGCGTCTCAGCTGACCGCGCTGGGCGTTTCCCCTGGCGATGGCGTTTTCGTTCACGCGTCGATGCGTGCGATTGGCCCTGTGGTTGGCGGGCCGCGCGCGGTGATCCTCGCTTTGCGGGCAGCGGTCGGCGAGGATGGGTTGATTGCGATGCCGGGCTTTTCGACGGATGCGTACTGGCCGGAGTGGCTCGATCCGTCGACCCTATCGCAGGCAGAGCGGGCGGAGGTTGAAGCTGGGGCGCCGGGTTTTGACGTCGCCACCTCGCCAACTGTGGGGATGGGGGCCATTGCCGAGCTGTTCCGCACCTGGCCTGGAACGCTGCGCAGCGACCACCCGACTGTATCGGTGTGCGTTCATGGCCGCGATGCTGGCCGGTTCGTGCAAAGCCACTCACGGCCGTTCGCGTGCGGGCCAGGGACGCCCTTCGTGTCGCTGATCGAGCGCCCAGCGATGAAGGTCTTGTTGCTTGGAGTGGGGTGGAATCGCTGTACTGCGCTCCATACGGCCGAAACCCTGGCCACCCCGCGCCGGTACAAAGTGCGCCGTTTCAAGGAAAACGGCGCTTGGCATGAAACCGATGATGTTGCCGATGATTTGGGCCGGCTGTTTCCGACTGCCGGTGCCGCATTCGAAGCGACCGGCGCCGTCGCGGAGGGGCCGGTCGGCGATGCCCCGGCAAAGCTGGCGCCGATGGCAGAGCTTGTCGGATTTGCCGCTGAGTTTATCGGCGCGGCGAACCGAGAGAGCGGGGACCGCGCCTAGAGCAACGTCAGTCTGACTGTGGAC
>CAKZYH010000499.1 GCA_937884725.1 uncultured Paracoccaceae bacterium | reverse complement strand
CGTTCCGCGCCTTACCAGCGCACGGCGCCGCCTCGCGCAGAGCACGCCAGTTATGGGGGCGTGACCTAGTCTGCGCCACATGTTTCGCCGCAGCATCGAGTGCGCGGGAGGCGTGCGGGTTGGGCGCTGTCACCAACGGCTCGGCTCGAACCAGCGACGTCCGGAGCGACGATCCATAACTCGGAATTCGCCCCGGAAGCGGGTCGGACGGACGAGACTGGTCCGAATAATTCTATTTGGGGCGAAGCCATCTTGAAGGGGGCAAAGTACTTCGGAAGGGGCTGTGCAGCGTCCAGCCAGCGGCAGTCATGAAGGGCAGCCGCCGCGGAGACGCATCGCCATGCCCAGTGCGAAGAACTCAACCTCGGACGCCTTCGCCAACCACCTCGTCGACCGGGTGCTCAACTGGAAAAATCGTATCACGGGAAGTGTTAGTTGGGGGTTCGCGGAGCTGATGTTTGAACTGTGTCGGCTCTGAGCCGCATGGTCGAGTTTAGAGCCAACTTTGACGCCATCGCCGCGGCGTCGCATACGGATCAAGAAGTTGCCGGGTCAGCATGTCACCAATTCCATTTTTTCGCCGTCGTCCAAGGGGCGGTTATGATGGGCAGGTCGCTTGGGGCAAAAGTCCCTCCCGACCAGCTCCACCGATATCGAACGGCGAGATTCGCGGTTGGGCATACGACCCCGCTCGACAGTCGCCGGTGAGAGTGTCTCTCATTGTCAACGGTTCCGTTGTGGACACCACCAGGTCGGAACATCGGGGCGCCGGCAAGGCGGCTTCCAAACCCGAATTCGGCTTCAAGCTTAATATTCCAAGGTCTTTTTGGACCTCGATGAACAATGCGTGTTGCGTCCGCTTTACAGACACCGGTGCCCTAGTTTCTGGCGGCGAGTTTCTCGTCTCTCTCGACCGTGATGGAGACCCTTTCGAAGTTGGGCGCGCAGCGGGATCTCCACCCGACCGACTGCTTTTACCTTGGCATAGACCGTCGAGTGCCGCGCAAAAGATGGATTTGCGGAGCGGGATCACGGCGGTAAGACGCGTGGCGTCGGAAGGGGACCTTGAAGGCGCGAGCGATCAGCTAAGAGACCTTTACAACGCAGCGCCAGGGTCAAGAGGCGTGTTGCAGCGCCTTGGCAAGCTCTATGCGGCAGCTGGCAGGCATGAGCAGGCCCTGGAGGCGCTGCGATGTCTGCTTGCTCTGGATCCTCGCAACCGCGCGGCCGTGGAGCGCGCGGCCCGGCTTGTGCTCGACATGAGCCGGGCCGCAGAGCTGCCGGCGGTGATGGCACGCGCTGATCCCGACGTGGCAGCGGACGCACTCGACAAGCTCACCGACGAGTTTTTGCGACTGAAGCGCTATTCGCAGGCGCAAGCAGCGGCGCGCTACCTGCTCGGCATGGATCCGGCCAAAGTCGGTGCGATGGAGCGAACGGCTTCCGCACTCATCACAGAGTGCCGGCCAAGCGAGCTGCTGAGCGTTGTTGCCGCGATCTCAGCCGCACGCCCAGATTCTCCGCACCTGGCGCTTGCCGAAGCTTTCAGAAATAGCTTTGCAATGCGCGGTCATTTTCCTATCGATCCGTCGCTGTTTGCAGAGAGCCAATACAAAGCCGACTACCTTCTTCAGGATCTGTTCTTCGACGGCTCGTCGTATAGTGAATTGCCTGACAACCCCTGCAAGGTAAGCTTCGCAGTATCAAAACCCTTTATTGCCCAAGAAGGGGTCGCAATCGACATCGGCGCTGGTGATGGTCGATATTGTCGGTACCTGCAGCAAGAGTTTGAAAAGGTTTATTGCTTCGACCCCCGTCGCAGTTCGGAAATCTTTGCGCACAATGTCGATTTGCTGCGGTCAACACACTTTCGATGTGCGCTTGGGGACGTGACGTCAGAAATCATGGTCCACGGCAGCGCGGACGAGCCAGAATACGGCAAGCCGCATAAAGCGAAGCGTTTTCGTCTCGACGACTTTCGCTTCGATGACGTGGCTTACATCAAGATCGATGTTGACGGGTCCGAGACGGACATATTGGCCGGCGGTGAAGACACTATTGTTCGGGACCGCCCGCTCATTATGCTGAGGCAAAATGATGAGCGTCAGCCGTCCAACGGCAAGCCTCAGTCGGTTGAGTGGTTAGACGCTCGTGGATACAAGCAGGTCGCAAGCTGTCCCCGTGGGTTGGACCTCGTCATGAAGTACGTAGAAAAGACCGGCTGACGATTCGGCTGGTTTTTGATGTTTCTGATCAGTGTTGTGGAAGAAACATCACCAAAAACCTATCGTAGGCTTGGCGCAAAGGAACTTTTGGCAGTGGTGACATGGAAGTCGCAGTTTATCCAAGATCGCTGGGTTGCGGAACCTTTGTTCAAGGGAATGACTGGCGGATTTTTCGTCGACATTGGGGCGCATGATGGTGTTTGGCTGTCTAATACCTATGCGCTTGAAAAATCCTTCGGATGGACAGGGATACTGATTGAGGCGGACGAATTGTACGCGTCTCAGATTGCCGCAAACCGTAATGCTAAAGTACTCAATGTCTGTCTGGATGAAGGATATGGGAAGGTACAATTCTTTCAGACGTCCAGACTGGATGGTGTCGGGGGGATCATCGACACTGACACTGACACCACTCCCGAAGTACTGGCCGTTCGACAGGCCAGCGGGCGGGTTCGGGACGTCGTCGAGATGGATACGCTTCCGCTTGTGGATGTTTTGTCTGAGCATGGCGCACCGATGGAAATCGACTATCTGTCGATTGATGTCGAAGGTGCCGAGTATCGCATTCTAGCAAAGTTTCCGTTCTCCCAGTACGCCTTTAAAGCGATTACGATCGAGCGTCCTAGTGCGGCGCTGCAAGAGATACTCATTCGCGAAGGCT